>CAZJXZ010000031.1:0-16799 GCA_964549955.1 uncultured Eubacteriales bacterium | reverse complement strand
ATTGAGCGACATCAGGATTGAGAAGGGGAGCAACGTAGACTGTTCTCTTTTCGAGTAGGGGAGTGATCATTTTGTCTGTGCCGTATTTAGTCAGGAGCTTCTCGATGAGCATCAAGGCAGCCTCGCTGCCGACAGGATGGGCACCCTCGATGTTGGCTGAGACGAATACAGCCGGCCTTTTATCAGGGTCAGGGCTTGCTTTGCCCTGGGCGGCAATCCTGAGGATAAAGATGTCGCTCTTTCCCGAACTCTTGCCCACGGTGATAAGCTTGGTGAGCTGGGGATAGGCTGAATTCCAGGATTTAAGAAGCGATGCAATTTCATCCGGCTTATGGTATCTATCGAAGGCGAACTTTTCAGCGGCAAAAGAGAAGAGAGCGAGGCTCAGGAAAAAATAAAAAGTAAAGATGAACCGGCGCGACATTTAAACCTCCTTTTTAAGATAGGTGCAAGAATAAAGGGACGCATTATCTATCTCGATGAATAAAAGGACGAGCAAATAAGGGAAATAAGGGGGGAAATAAGGGGACACATTACTTATCTCTAAATAAGCGGACAAATTACTTAGCTCAATCGATATGCGAAGAACAAAAGCATTAATTTTTTCTACGAAAAATGAAAGAGAAAGTTACCACTAATCTTTTGAATAGTAAAGAGAAATCTGGCCGATGACGGCAAAAAAAATCACTCTCTGAATTCAAGGTCGAAGGGAGAATAAAAAAGTTGCAGACAAAATCCAAATTTTGACTCAGAGCTTCAATCTCCATATAATGCATTCGCTCTAATTAAACTAGGACATGCGCCTTAAATGTTTTTACATTTAAAGAAAATATCGATATGAATCAAAATCAGGAGGTCATATGAAAAAAGCTATTTTTTTGGCAGTATTGTTATTGGCTGTTCCTTTGGCCTTTGGCCAGCAAGGAGTTGTCATCAAAGATGCAGCTTCGTTCTGGTATGCTTCGATGGATTTTCAAGGGCCCTATGAGCAGGTGCCGGTGAAAATTGGCATTTTCATCCAGGAATTCATGAGGCAGAAATTGCCTTTTGCAGGAAATCTTTTTGGAATCTACTTCAATTCGCCTGAGCAGGTGAAGCCCGAAGAGCTGAAGTGGGCTATCGGCATACCCGTTCAAAAAGACTCGGTGGTCAATGCTCCTTTAAAAAAATCAGAGTTTCTGTTCAAGAAGATCGCTTTTTGCCTGCACATCGGGCCGTATGAGAAAACCGGAGAGACCTACGATAAGATTTTTAAGCAGATTGAAGCCAGCGGCTACGAGATGGCAGGCCCGGTCTTTGAGAGCTATCTGGACATAGACCCTTCCAAGGTTAAGCCTGAAGAGCTGAGAACAGAAATCTGGGTTCCTGTCCAGAAGAAGGCGAAATAATAAAATTACTTTTCTATGATCCGTTCACCTCAAGGATGTATTAAATATTAGGCGGGTATTGATTTCTCTATATTTTGATTAGGAGGAACGATGAGAAGAACTCTGGCTTTTGTTTTAACTGGCGTTGTTCTCTTTTTCTTTTTTTCTTATTCCCGAGTGAAAGGACAAAGCGCTGACAAGATTGGCAGTCTTTTCGAGAAGCTCTCCTGGAGATGCGTCGGGCCGGCGCCAATGGGAGGCCGGACAGTTGACATCGATGTCGTCGAGAAAAAGCCATGGATTATCTATGCCGCCATCGGTCCAAGCGGAGTCTGGAAGTCCGAGAACAACGGCATAACCTGGGAGCCTGTTTTTCACAAAGAGAGCACAGTCTCTGTGGGCGATATCGCTGTTTCTCAATCCCATCCGGATATCGTCTGGGTTGGAACAGGCGAGGCAACATGCAGGAACAGCGTCTCGATTGGAGACGGCGTTTACAAGTCAAGCGACGGAGGCAAGACATGGACGAACATGGGGCTAAAGGACACCTTCCATATCAGCCGGGTCATCATCAATCCTGGCGACCCGAACATCGTCTATGTCGCAGCCATGGGCCATCTCTGGGGGCCCAATCAGGAACGGGGAGTCTATAGGAGCGTAGACGGCGGCAAGACATGGAAGAAAGCTCTCTATATCAATGAAAATACAGGCTTTGCAGATCTAGCCATCGACCCCTCGGACAGCCTGACTCTCTATGCCGCAGCCTATGAGCACCGCCGGCTGCCTTATTATTTTTCGAGCGGCGGGCCTGGAAGCGGCATCTATAAAACTACAGATGGGGGAGAAACCTGGACAAGACTGACAAGAGACCTTCCTGAAGGAGTCATGGGAAGGATAGGAATCGATGTCTCCCGCAGCAATCCAAAAGTCGTCTATGCCCTGATCGAGCATCAGGACGCCGGAATCTGGCGCTCAGAGGATAAAGGCCAGAGCTGGAAAAGAACCTGCGACAACAGAACCTTTACCCAGGTCAATTTCAGGCCTTTTTATTACAGCCAGATTCGAGTCGACCCCAGCGACGACAAGGTTGTCTATGTCTTTTCCGGCAACTGCTTCCGCTCGGATGATATGGGAGCGAAGTTCAAAGCCATCTCTGCCGGAATCCATCCTGACCACCATGCCCTATGGATAGACCCGGCCAATCCCCTTCACCTCATCGACGGCAACGACGGCGGAATAGACATCACCTATGACGGCGGCAGAACCTGGTACGCTGTCCAGAACATGACCCTGGCCGAGGTCTATCAGGTCGGGTTTGACATGAGAAGCCCGTATTATGTTTACTGCGGGCTGCAGGATAACGGAGTCTGGGGAGGGCCGAGCGCAACATATGACTATACCGGAATCAGCAACGACGACTGGTACATGATCGGAGGAGGCGACGGATTCTTTGTCCAGGTTGACCCCACTGACCCTAACATCATCTACTCCAATTCTCAGATGAACGGGCTGATCAGGTATGATTTGAAGTTGAAAAGATCTAAGTACATCAGGCCTCAAGCCCCGCTCAGAGAGCCTCCTTACCGCTTCAACTGGAATTCGCCCATCTCTATCTCTCCTCATGACCCGAAGACTGTCTACACCGGAGGTAACTATCTCTTCAAGACGGCTGATGGCGGGAATTCTTGGGAAAAAATCAGCCCTGACCTTTCGACCAACGACCCGGCAAAGCAGAAAGACTCAGGCGGTCCCATAACCCTGGATAACACCGGCGCTGAAATCCACTGCACCATCGTCACCATTTCCGAGTCTCCTGTCGAGAAAGGAGTCATCTGGTGCGGAACTGACGATGGAAAGGTCCAGATAACCCGTGATGGCGGAAAAACTTGGAAAAACGTGGTCAAGAACATCAGCGGGCTTCCTCCCTTTACCTGGTGCTCGCGCCTCGAGGCTTCCCATTTTGAAGCAGGAACAGCCTATGCTGCCTTTGACGGCCACAGGCATGATGACTACAACACTTATGTCTATAAGACCGCCGATTACGGTAAGACCTGGAAATCCATTAAAGGCAATTTGCCTTTTGGCTGGGTGAATGTTATCCGTGAGGATTTGAAGAACAAGAATCTCCTCTTTGTCGGGACCGAGCTTAGTATCTATGCTTCACTCGACGGCGGCAAGACTTGGTTATCGCTCAAGAACAACCTGCCGACAGTGGCTGTTGACGACATCGCCATCCATCCCCGGGAGAACGACCTAATCATCGGAACACATGGCAGAGGAATCTGGATATTGGATGATTTCTCGCCTCTTCAGGAAATGAACGAGGGTCTTCTGCAATCTGATTTTTATCTCTTCCGAATAAGGCCCTCAATCCAATTCTACCCGGCGACGACCCGCGAATTTTACGGCAGGCCTTATTACGTGGAGAGAAACCCTGTATACGGGATGAATATCTACGCTTACTTTAAAACCAAGCCGAGTGAAAAGCCAAAGGTTACGGTCAAGAATGAGAAGGGCGAAGAAGTTTATCAGATCAGCCTCTCGACAATCGAGGGTCTTCAGCGAGTGGCCTGGAATCTTCAGTATCTTCCCAAGACCAAGGAAGGAGAAGAGATTAAACCTGCTCCCATGAGTTTTGCCGCCTCTCCTTATGCCGCTTCGGGCGAATATACGGTGGAGTTGATTTCTGGCGAGAAAAAGAGTGTGCAGAAAGGAACTGTTTTTCCAGACCCGCGTTTCAGGCTCAGTGACGAAGATAGAGCTGCTCAGGTTTCGGCTGTGGTTGATGTTATGCTCCTTTCCAAAAAGATGAGCTCGGCTATTGCCGCCACAAGAAACATCAGGGAGGAGCTTTCGAATTTCTATAAAGAATCGGAGAAGAAAGAAGGAATGCCAGAGGCACTCCGGGCAAGCATTAAGGATTTTGATGGAAAATTCAGCATCCTGGAGAAGAAAATCATGCCCAGGGGATTCGGCTACCGGGGCTCGATGGAAGAAGCTCTAAGAGGAGGCTCTCTTCAACAGCTGATTATGATTGTGGGCAGCTCCATCTCAGGTTATCCCTCAGCTCCGACACAGACTGAATTGTCCCAGCTCATGGATTTAACAGATAATCTCAATCCTCTTGTGGCTGAGCTTAATGCTTTGATCAAGGACGAAATTCCCAAGCTCAACAAGATTCTGGAAACCAATGGGCTCAAGCCGCTCAAAGCGCCGGAGGAAGTTAAGTAACAAATAAGTCTAGATTAGCTGAACTGCAAAGATATAATTAAAATTTGTGAGGCCATTGAAAATTTAACCCCGTTAATCAGTTCCTACCAATCCATGATACCCGTATATTTGCATATTATATCTGTAAAATTATTGATTTATCTTTAAAACTAAAAACTTCAATTTTTATTAATTAAGGAAGTAAATTATTTATCTCTGTTTCTAAAATTGATATTGTCTCGTTAATAAATTTTTCATCTATCTTATTTATACTTACGGCGTTTGTGGCATATCGAGATGGATTTTTTTCTTCAGATAGTAAAGTGAATGTGCGGATAAAATCATTTGAAAAAACTGAAGATTTTTGAAACTTTTCTATCTTTTCTCTTCTATCTGAATGTGTTTTTTTTGGTTTTTGCCCTGGCATTAAATATAACTTGCTGTCGATAATCAATTCAGCGCATGACCAAAGAAGGTAAATAAGTACATTAAAATCTTGAGTAAGACTTAGTTTTTTTGATGCGTTCAAAAATTCGTTTGCCCTTTCTTTCTTTTTTAAGGCAAGTTCCTTGTTATATCTGAAATCAAAACCTAGTATCCAGTAAGCTTCGCTCCACTTTATAATAAAAATCTTGGCAGAATTTTTATCTAATATTTTTTCATCCCATTCAATGGTTTTAATTTCCTTCAAATCAACGGTAATTATTTTATGAAAGTCTTTTTTATTAAGCTGTCTATTTTTGAAGGTTAAAAAAAACTGTGCTTGCTCATTTATATATAACTTTGGCTTCCTCCCGTCATCGAATATTTCAATAATGGCTGCTTTAAAATCCGAGATTTTCTTTTGTCTCATTTCATCCAAGATAAAAATTTTCATTATTTGATTAATAGTTCTCCCGAAATACCTATTTTCATCAATTAACTGTTGTGGAACTATAATTGGCATCTTTTTTCCCTGAATATTATAAATTAAAGTATCGTTCTCTTAATTTTTTATTAAAATTTAATTTATTTTTTTATTTATATCCATTTGATCTTACATTATATAAAATTTTTAATATTCTATATCACAATGAAAGATTCTTATCAACATGCAAAAATGAAGAGTTGAAAAATATGCAGCTGGAGAATAAGCTAAATGAAGCTTGACATTAATGTTCACTTAGAATATATTGTTCACTACTTAGTGAACATTATCAGGAGAGTGAACATTATGAAAACATTGAGCAAAATGAAGAATATCTTCGCTGACAAGGCAACGCTGGTATTGAGAAAAATGATTCAAGACCCTGAAAGAAAGTGGGTAGTGCGTGATTTCGTTGACCCAAAAACTCAAAGTGTAAGTCTAGGGATGGCTCAGCAGGTATTAGAAGTAATGGCAAATCAAGGCTATGTGGAAAGGGTAAAAAAAGGCCCTGAGAGCTATGCAATTCTTACTGATCGAAAAAGGCTTATAGAAGATTGGCTAAAGAACTATCGCTTTGAATTAAATGAAATTGATACTTATTATTCTCCAGATAAAGATATTCTAAGAAAAATAAAAGCTTGTTTAAAGAAATACAAATATGCATTTACGTTGCATTCTGGTGCGAATTTAGTTACATATTTTGTAAAAACTGATCAGCTATATTTTTATTTGGATCCACAAATGTGGGATAAAGATATTTTAGAAATAAGACAGAGATTAGAATTGAAAGAGCTTGTAAAGGGAGGGAATATTCATATAATTCGCCCCTATTATAAAAAGAGCGTTTTCTTTAATTCCCAGGAAATAAAAAGTTATCAAGTTGTTTCTAACTTACAACTTTATCTTGACCTTTATCATTTTCAGCCACGTGGCAGAGAACATGCCGAATATTTTAAAGAGATATTAAAAGAAAAAGGAAAGCCTCTTGATTAAGTCTTTTAGATTTGAGCCCTTATTTTTTAGTGTATTGGAAGACCTGAAATATTATCTTAATGATCTTACTCTCGTAGGCGGCTGGATTCCCTATATTTATACAAGATTTTTGTGGAATAATGTTCATGCTAAATTAGTTACAACGATTGATATTGATTTTGGCTTTGGAGAGGTCAAAGAAAGTGGGCATCGAAAGACCATATTTGAAAGCCTCTCAGCTTTAGACTATACTGAGCGTCATCTAGACATAGATAAAATATATCCTGTTGTTTTGTACAAAGGAGGAAAAGTTCCCATAGATTTCATCACCTTTTCAAAAATGGCTGATGATGTGGCAGAAAGATTCGTTGGAAAACAAATTCATATTAATAAAATTGATAAGTTTGATTTTCTCCTCAGGTACAGAATCTTAGTAAATGTTAAGAGCAAGAAACATAAGGGTACATACAAAATCTATTGCCCTAAACCCTCTGCCTTTCTTTATCAAAAAGCAGCAACTTTTATTGACAGAGAGTATGAACAAAAACTAGCTAAAGACCTACACTACATTTATTTCATTTTAAGATATGCGCCTGATATAAAAAGCATTTTTAAAGAGATAATCCAATATAAGAAAAAGGATTATTTTAAAGGCATTTCAAGAAACCTAAGAGAATATTTTGAAAGAAAATCAAGCGAGGGTTGCCTTTTGGTAGAGAAAGAAAATGGTCCCGACGAATATATTGACGATCTTAGACAGGATATATTTGAAAGATTTAGCAGATTGCGAGAGTTGTTTTAGAATTAGAAGAGGCGTGGTTTATCCATTTAGATTCTTATTTCAGGTAAGGAAAAAGAAGAAATACTATAGTTTCTAGCATCAGCGGGCATGATTTTCCTAAGCCCTTTAAGACGATCTTCGTCCAGAAGCGTTCGATAAGTCTCCTTGGGGAGCTTTTCCACATCATCCCAAGCGCTGTCAGCTATCGATTTTTTTCCTAAGGCGGTCCAGGCATCACAGGTGTCCCGCTCGATGATTCGAGGAAAAGTGTGCTCAGCTCTGTACCATTCATGAACGTTTTTAATTAAAATTGATTTTACACGATTTTATATGAAAGGTTATAATATAAAAAATAGAAAATTCTTTAAAATTTAAGAAAGAGAAGATGGATTTTAGATTCTAATAAAAGGGGGATGAAGCATGAGAAAAATATTCATCAATCTTTGTGCCGTCTGTCTTTTATTCAGCTTCAGGGGATATGCTGACCAGAAAGGAGAAAGCCTTAATGTGCCTTCATCTGAATCTGTTCGCAAGATGGTCAGAGATGCCGTTGAACTTGCCGAGCGCGGCAAGACATCAGAGGCCTTGAGAGTTCTTAAAAAGGCCATTTCCTTGGCTCCAGATTATGTTCAGGCTCATGCCGAGTCTATCCGCATCAGGACTTATTTTCTGGAGCAATATGATGAAGTCAGGTCAGAATATGACCGCCTTATCCAAAAAGAGCCCGATAACCCTGTCTATCCCATGGCTCTTGCTATAGGGCAGGGTCTGACTCTAGACCAAAGCCCATGGTTTAAGAGAGTCGCTGATCTCGCTCCTGAATGGGCATGGGGGCATTATGCCCAGGCGGCTCTTCTTTCCGAGAAAGAACCTGAGTCAGCAGCGGCCGAGCTTCTCAAGTGTATAGAAAAAGATAAGACTGTACTTCCAGCCTACTATTTTATTACCTTTCTGCTGAGCAGGGCTGGAAAGTATGATGATGCCATTTCAATTGCAGAGAGGATGGCTTCTCAGCCAGACCTTCGTCCATCCGGGCTTTCAATCCTCTGGCAGTTGAGATTGGAACAATCGCAGGGATCAGAAGAATTCAAAGCAGCTTTAAGAGATGAGCTCAGCAAGCTCGCAAATAGCTCTCCGGGATTGGA
Organism: uncultured Eubacteriales bacterium; assembly: GCA_964549955.1. GTDB lineage: Bacteria > Acidobacteriota > Aminicenantia > Aminicenantales > Aminicenantaceae > CAZGMN01. The sequence goes on along the minus strand of CAZJXZ010000031.1, from coordinate 8,417 downwards.
GATACTGGCCAAAATTCATTCATTTTATTCATCTGTGCTGAACGACGCAGATGCTGCGCGAGCCATTGAAGAAAAAATTCATAGCATTGACCCTTCCTGGTATCCTGAGCGTGGGAGTGCCTACTACATTGCGACTTCAAACCTGAGCGGAATTCCCAGGCAGATTGTAGCCGCAGGTCGTCAAGCTGAGATCGAAAGCAAGTTGAGTAATGTCCGTGATGATTTGGACTTTAAGGAAAAAGTCAAACAATTGGAAAGGCTGCTCGAACTGGGAACTAGCCCCGGAGTGAAGTGGCATATTCTCAGAAGGCTCTTCCTTGAAGCTGAAAAAGCCGGAGAGAATACGGCGATACTAAAATACGGAGAAAGATTATATTCAATGGATAAAACAGATACTGCCCTGCTGGCAAAGATGGCCATAGCTTTGGCAGATGAGAAAAAGGAACCTAAAAAAGCGCTCAGCTGTGCCCGCCAGGCCGAAGAGTCTGCGTCGAAATTTAAATCGGTCCAGAGACCTGTCAACACTGACGAGAGCTGGTTTAAGGTGAACTTTCCCGCAGAAAGGGAGCAGAATAATTACAAGAAGCAGCTTGCCCTCTCCCTGCATGCTCTGGGCTGGGTCCTCTGCCAGAAGGGGAGCTACCTCGAAGCCGAAGCTAGGTTGCGCCAGTCGATCGAGCTTGAGAGGTCTGAGAAAAGGCTTTTGCATTTAGCAGAAACTCTGAGCAAGCTCGGGCGCAGAGAAGAAGCGCAGAAATTTTTCTCCGAGGCTGAGAATGAGTGGCTCGAGTCTCTGAAACGGCAATTCAGCAATAAACCCGCAAAAGATTTCCAGCTTCAAACCATTGACGGCCGTACCTACAAACTATCAGACCTGAGAGGCAAAGTTGTCATGATTAATTTCTGGGCGACATGGTGCGGTCCCTGCGCCAAAGAGATGCCTCATCTGGTGAAAATGTATGAGAAATATAAGCAACGCGGCTTTGAGATTCTTGCCATTTCAGTGGATAGCAAGCAGGACCGCTACAAAGTGCCTCTGTTTGCCGAGAAGCATAGCCTCACCTTCCCTGTTCTTTATGATCAGGGAGTGGCCGAACTTTACGGTGTGGAGGGCTATCCCACAAACATTTTTATCGACAGGCAGGGTAAGGTGCGGTTCAAGCAATTTGGGTATGATGAGCAGACGCTTCGCATTCATCAGGCTGTGATTAACGAATTGTTGAAGTGATAGCTAATATTGAAGATGAGTGTTTTAAAGCTATCTTTAGGCGTTAGTATCTTATTTCGGGCAAAGAGGAAATTCCATATCTCCTGGCATCCGCAGTCATTATCTTCTTGAGTTCACCAACGACTTGTTTTTCAAGAAGGGAAGGCGGGTTTCCCTTGAGCAGCCTTTCCACCTCATCCGAGGCTCTTTCAGCAATCGATTTTTTCCCCAATGAGGCCCAGGCATCATAAGTATCCCTGTCGATGATTCGAGGAAAAGTGTGCTCAGCCCTGTACCATTTTCTGGTGTGGGGCATGGAGAGAAACTGGCTTGAAGCCGTGAAGCCCTCGAACAGATTCTTGGCGATGGGCTCGTCCCGCTGGGAAATTCCCTCAATGACTCTATAAGCCATCCCGCAGATTTCGTTATCAATGATAAGCTTCTCCAGGCTCTGGCAGCTTTCAAAATTCATCATTCCCGGCCCTGAAACAACATTGACGCCGGAAAGCGCGGCAAGCACAGCGCCGATTCCGCTCTCTAAGCCTGCTTGGGAGTCAATGATTTTCGCATCGCTTAGCCCCATGTAAGCATGAGTAGGAAGATTGAGGTGTTTTCCAATCTGGGCATAAGCAGAATCAATCATCATCGTCTCCACAGCGCCCATCGGCGTCGTCCCTTTTCTCATGTCAAAGCTTGAGGGAGAGCCGCCGAAGATGACAGGAGCTCCTCGCTTGGCTAGCTGGCAGATGACAAGGCCTGAAAGGTTCTCGGCAACATGCTGGACAAGAGTTCCGGCGATGGTCACCGGCGATGTTGCTCCGGTCAAGCCCATGGAAATAATCTCTGATGGAATTCCTGCTCTGGCGCAGTCGATCAAACTCTGAGCAGTCAAGTTGCTCCATTTCAAAGGAGGGGAGGGGCAGGCATCGAAGATGGCCAGCGGCTTCTCTTCCAGATTCTTATCGCTTCCCCTGATTGCCACCAGCATCTCGCCCATCGGCTTAAATCCTTCAATCCTGAACGTTCCAGTCACACAAGGCTTTGTCGAGAATTGAAGGCCTAGAAAAAGACGGTAGCTGTCAGAAATGAAATCCGGGACATCACTGCTGACGATTACGGTGCTCTGGAAGTGGATGTTTTCCAGACATTCTATCAGGCGATAGAATTTCACCAGGTCTTCAGTCACGGCTTTTCGCTGGGCTGATGTTTTGTGGTCGAGGATGAAGATGGCTGCTGAGCCGGGGACGAAATGGACATGATCCTCGCCGACTATAAACTCCTTTTCGCCCTTTCTATCATAAAGCTTGATTATGGAAGGCGCAGAGGAAAGAGAGTCCTCGACAAGGCGGGAAGATATTTTAACTCTCTGAGCTGAGGCATCGACCTTCATTCCCGCCTCCTTCAAGAGTTTCAAGGCTTCTTGATTTTCGACAAAAAGGCCTTGTCTTTCCAAGACATCCAGAGCCTCATCGATGATTTTCTGGATGAATGTCTTGCTCAAAAATTCCAGTTTAGGTCTTAAGGTCTTAATCATGGCTTTCTACCTCTGACTTCGTGTTGAAAATTTTTTCTCTTTGTAGAAGTTTATTCTGAAGGAGATGGACTTTCGAGGGACCATCATGCATGATTCTCTGAGGCTGACTCCGATGTCCTGGCCAGGAAGAATGCAGAAGATGAATCGCTGCTCAGTAATGTCCCATTTTCCGTAGCCAGGGCTGAACCTCTTGCTCGGCCAGAGGTTCATCTCTCTCGCTTTTTCTGCCAGCATCTTGTCGGATTGGATGGCCACCTCCTCGGCCGCTTCAGAGCCCAGGGCATCGAGAATAAATGCCTGAAGGAGCTCGTTCTTTTTGGTCAGGCTCTCAACCTCTTTCTCCAGCTTCGGCCCGATGGTGCAGACGCAGAGAGCCACTTTCTGGGCATGGTCAAAGATGGGATGTTTGTTTGTTTGATTGTAGTCGATGATGGCATAGACGGCTGCAGGCTCGAGCAGCCTCGGCAGCTTATTTTTCTGTTCGAGGATAAGCTTGTAGACCGGCTCTTTTATCATCTGCCTTTTTTTCTTGTAGCCGATTAGCCTCAGGATTCTTCTCTCGTCGAATTCAACTTTGAAATTTCTGGTAATTTTTGTATGCAGAGGCATGGCCAGCGTCTATCCCTGAGTGAGCCTTTTTGTCGTTTTGACAGCAGCCATGGCGTTTTCCGCATAGCCGTCAGCTCCGATATCGTCTGCCCATTTCTGGTTCACCGGCGCACCGCCAACCATGACTTTGAACTTTCCCAAAAGATTCTTTTCTTTCAAGATTTCGATGACTCTTTTCTGGCCGAGCATGGTTGTTGTCAGAAGCGCCGAAAGGCAGATAAAATCAGCCTTCTCTTCGATAGCTCTTTCCACGAATTTCTCCAGTTTGACATCCGCGCCGAGGTCGATGACTTCAAAGCCGTTGGCTGAGAGCATCGAGGCCACAAGATTCTTGCCTATGTCGTGGATGTCACCTTCGACTGTGCCGATAATAACCTTAGCTAGTGATCTTGTCGAGATTCGTGCTTTTTCCAGCTCCGGCTGAAGCACGGCCATGGCTGCTTTCATGCACTCAGCACTGGTGATGAGCTCGGGCAGAAAGTATTCACCCTTTTCCCACATCTCTCCGACCTTCTGAATTCCTGGGACATAGCCTTTTTCAAGGATCTCGATCAGGTCCAGCTTCTTGGCCAGCGCCTCCTTAGCCAAGGCCTGGGCTTGGTCTCTATCGCCTTCGATTATGGCTTTTGCCATCCTGTTCAGTAGCTCTTTATCCATCTCTTCTCCTTGTTTCCTGATTATTCAGAACAAGATTTTTATAACTCATAAAAATATTTTTTACAAGAAAAAAAGGGGAGTATAAGCTTGAGAAAATGAATGGAACTCTGTCTTTAAAAATTTTAATTAATTATAAAATCAATCTCTTCTTATTGTTATTAAGCCTGAGACCTCTCTGCTCGTAACATCGGGCCAAACTTTGAAACTCACCAAATTATCATCTCTGAAAACGGCTCGAATTATAGTAAAATGTTCCAAAGTGTATTCAGTGTCCTTAAGTACGCCTTTTCCAAATTGATCAATTTGCCCAATCGTTGCTGTATCTGTTCCAATTTTTTTTTGGAAGATCATCACATCATATTTTCCCTTTGCAGCAAATATTTCTTGAATTTCATTCTTGGAGAAGCCGATTTTAGGGCGATTATGTTCGTTGATAGTCTTAGCATCCGGGTTGTCAGCTTTCCAAGAATCCATCATCCCAAAATTCCAGCCCGTTATCACTGTGATTATCTCTTTCTTTTCTTTTCCGAGCATCGTTTCAAGATTATTTTGGTAAATTTTCGCCTGTTTGGCTCCAGTGCCAGTAGAACAGCACAGACAAGCAGATAATAGAAGAAAGAATCCAAAAACCTTAAATTTCATTTATTCCTCCCTACTTATAGCTGAATATATCTTAAAGAACAAACGATATATAAATTCACTTTTTAAGTACGCTAATATTTTATTTAATTTTTATGCCAAATAAAATAAGACAAATAATTATTCAAAACGCTTTTGTGCATCCTAAGAAGAGGACAATTTTTGCTAATTAATCCTGGAAATTATATGAAAAGCAGATTTTTTATTTTTTGACTTCAATCTTTATGTTATAGTAAAAGCAAAAAAAGGTTTATTTCATTCAAAATAAAATGCTTGGACAATACGATTTTCCTCCCTTCAGGCCGCCGAATGAAGCCCGGAGCGCACTCATCCGCATCACGAGGGGCTGTCCCTGGAATAAATGTGAATTCTGCGCTATGTACAAGCAGCTCAAGTTTGAGATAAAACCCCTCGAAGAGGTCAAGAGCGATGTCTTGAAAGCCAGGCAGGTCTACCCTGCTGCCTCTTCCGTATTCCTTGGCGATAGCGATAACCTTATCCACAACGACCTGCCGGAGATAATGGCTTTTATCAGAGAAGTCTTTCCCGAGGTTGAGAGAGTGACAGCCTATGCACGAGCAAAGAGCATTTTGCGTCGCAAGATGGAGTTCTTGACTTCTGTCCGAAAGGCCGGCCTCGACCGACTCCACCTTGGGCTTGAATCAGGAGACGCAGTTGTGCTGGAAAGGCTTCGTAAAGGAATCACTTTAGAGGAAATGGTCGAGGCAGGGCGAAAGGCCAAAGAAGCTGGATTTGAGGTTTCATTCTATGTCTTATGCGGCGCAGGCGGAAATGACCGCTGGCTGGAGCATGCTCAAGGAAGCGCCACAGTTGTGAACCAAGCAAAGCCTGATTTTATCAGGCTGAGGACTCTGACCATCCAGCACGGGACCCCTTTGCGTGAGAAAAAAGATAGAGGAGATTTTGTCGTCACTCCGCCTCTGGAGAGGTTGAAGGAGGTGGAGCTGTTCATCGCCTGCCTTACTCTCAAGGATTGTTTCCTGGCCAGCGACCACCTGACAAATTGCCTCTGGGCAGGGGAGACGGTCTTTTACAGAGGCGTAAGCGGTGAGTTGCCCGGCGATAAGGAAACAATGCTCAAAACAGTGCGCCGTGCTATCGACTTCATGAAATCGACAGCGCTTGAAGTCAAGGATTCCAACCAGCTCTACGAAGAAGGATTTCTCACTGCTCTCTGAGGCGTCAAAAGCTTTTAAACGGAAAAGGAGAAAAGCATGAGGATTGAAGGAGTGTCTTTCTGTGTATCGGATTGGAGCAAGGTTTCGCCAGTTGAACACAAGGGAGAAGCCGGAGTTTCTTCTTGGCGCACTTTCGAAGCGGGCAATATTCGGGTGAGGATGGTGGAATATTCTCCTGGCTATAGAGCTGACCACTGGTGCGGCAGAGGTCATGTCTTGCTCGTTCTGGAAGGAGAACTGGTTTGTGAGCTAAAAGATGGCAGGAAATTCAAGCTGAACTCCGGAACAGGTTTTCAAGTTTCGGATGACGATGCGAATCCCCATCTTGTCTTTTCCAAAAAAGGGGCAAGAGTGTTTATTGTCGATTAAGAAAAGATTCTTTAGAGAGCCCTAGACTTCTTTCGAGGGACTGTATGTTTTTTCCCCTTTTTTCAAAATTTTAAGCCATCCTCTTCGGGTTATTATCGATAAGATCGCTTTCTCTTTCAGATGATGGTCGCTGAATAAGATAACAAAAAAGTGTAAAACAATTTTATATTTTTTAGAAATTAACTCATGAACCGCCTTGATCTCATTCATTTGACTTTTTTGTTTTCAAGAAAATTCATAATATTTTATGTTTGGCATAAAAAGTGCTAGTATCTTATAAAAATATGAGGAGGCGAGCCATGAAAAGTAATCCTTCAAATTATTTTAAAAGGGCTGCTTTTTTCGTTTTTATAGTCTTAGTCCTAATTCTTGCTCAAGAGGCTTATGCTCTGCAGAAGTTTTTTGTTCCTGCAGCGCCTCCAAAATCCCATTATAGGATTGAAGCCCGAATTGACCTCGAAAAAGCCTTGGTCGAGGGACAAGAGACTATTGTCTTCAAGAACACCTCTTCTCTTCAGATTTCTGTGCTGGCCTTTGACTGGGCAGTAAAGGACAGCCGAACGATCAAGTTAGAGATAGAGAGGAAGCCTTTAATCCTGCTAAATTCCGAAAAAACTCCGCCCCTATCATACCCTCTTCTTTATGAGCTTCCCAGGCCTGTTCGTCCGAGAGCAAAGGTGAGGATAGATGTAAAATTCAGCGCGACTGACCTGATACCTGCTCAGCGAGATGAGATAAAATTTACAAATTGGTTCCCCCGGCTCTGGTGGGACGGCCTTCCAGTCCATGACAGCTTCGAAGTTAAAGTGAATGTCCCTGAAGGATACGCTCTTGCGGCCAGCGGCCTATTCAACAAGAAATCTGGCTGCTATGAGAACAAAGGAGTTAAAACGTTCGGCCTTTACCTCGGAAAAGGCCTGAAGGCTGAAAAGAGGGAAGTGGATAGAATTCTTATCACTTCCCTGTTCACCGAAAAAGGAAGCGAATGCGCAAAGCTTTGCCTCGAGACAGCAACCGATGTGGTCAGGTTTTATAAAAGCTGGCTCGGCTTCTATCCCTTCAAGTTCCTCTCCATCATCCCCGGAGCTGAGATTCCCATGGGCGGCTATCCGTTTGCCTCGGGAATCGTGGTCATTCATGGTCAGGAGCAGTTTGATAAAAGACCGCTTAACTTCTGGAAGTGGATAACAGCTCATGAAATTGGGCATCAATACTGGGGAGAGTACGTCATGGACGATGACACGCCCTCCTGGCTCTGGATAGGCATGGGGATCTATGCTGACAGAGAATATATGCTCTTTAAAAATCTTGGCCTGGAAATACATGCTGGCCTTATCTCGCGCTATCTCAACGGGCTTCGAAATCACCATGATGCGACGGCAGACATTCCTCCTGCCCAGTTGAGAAAGATAAAATTTGACTTCAATAATATTGTCATTCACGGCAAGGGCTTCAGCATCATCAGCGCCCTTGAGTCTGTGCTGGGAAAAGAAACCTTTGAAAGAATTTACAGAAGATGCTTGAAAGACTACGGCGGAAGGCGCCTTGGCTACAAGAAGTTCAGAGAGGTTTGTGAAGAGATAAGCGGTCAAAGCCTGACCTGGTTTTTTGAACAATGGGTGCGTGAAAATACATATCTTTGTTATCAGCTCGCCTCTCAGGAAAGCCTCCAGGAAGGGGATAGATATGTTTCCACGGTGAGAGTCGAATCTGCCGGGACGATGGAGATGCCGATTGCGGTCAAGGCGATTTTTGAGGATGGAACAAGCGAGATAAAATTCACAGAGAGGCTGTTAAAGATAAACAACCTGCACTTTGAGAGCAAGTCAAAGCTTAAAGAAGTCGTCTTGGACCCTGATAAAGATTTGGCTATGGTTGAAACCCCCATCCCACTTGTGCTTGAAGAACTTGCCGATAAAATCCAGCAGATGCCCTGGTCAGGCAGCGGGCAAGCAGCCCTCGATTCTTACAAGAAAGCAATAGATTTGAACCTTGCCGACATGAGACTTTGGTTTAAACTCGGGTTGCTTCTGTTTGACGGCGGCTGTTACAAAGAGTCTTTAGCTGCCCTTCAGAGGGTTACCGAACTTAAGCCTTCTGAGCTCATCCATTTTACAGCTCTGGTCTGGATGGGGCATCTGAAGGATTTAGAAGGGAATAGGGAAGAGGCCGTAAAGTATTACAATGAAGCCCTAAAGCATGA
>CAZJXZ010000030.1:0-16945 GCA_964549955.1 uncultured Eubacteriales bacterium | reverse complement strand
TCGCCGTGGCTCACACCGACCTTCCCAACGGCATCATCATCCTCCTCGCCTGCTGTGTGGCTTTGCCCTTCATCATCGTCTTCTCCGGCGGAGTCCATGCCGCCCCGGCCGCGCTACCTGCAGAGCACTTTGCTTTTTTTTCGGCTGACTTCGGCAAATATCCTGCCCTCAAGGCCTGTGCATATTTCCTGGCTACGATGCTGCTCTTGATGGGCGTTCAGTCCATGTACCAAAAATTCTATAGCGCCAAGTCGCCGCGTGAGGCCAAACGCGCCGTGGCGCTCTGGATTATCGGCACGATCCTGGTCGAGACGCTGGTGGTGGGAATTGCCGTCTATTCGTCAACCGCTCATTGGACGGAGATCAAAGCCTTTGAAATAGCCGGGTTTGTGAAGAACGAAGTCGCTACAAACAAGTTGCCAGCCACAGAGGCTCTGCCGCGGGCGCTTTCCCTAGCCCAAGAGCTGGATAAAAGCGGCAACATCAAACCAAGCCAAATGCTCGATTTGACGAAGAAATTACAAGATACCTTTGCTGCCGCAGACACACCCCAGGAAGTTGCAGCCATCCGCTCAGGAATCGACCCGGCTTCAGTTGTCTTGATGGCAGCCAAGGACATTGGCTCCATGGGAGGTGTCGGTCTTCTTGCCGGCTTGCTGCTCCTCGGCGCAGCCTGTGCTGTTGTCCTCTCAACAGGAATGAACTATCTCCTCTCTCCCTCGACCAACATCATGCGTGATATCTACCAGAGGTTCATGAAGTCAGATGCTGACCAGAAGAAATTGGTGGCCCTGCAAAAAGTTTTCATCGTCATTCTGGGCGTATGCGCTTTCTCGATGATCTTCATCCCCACCGTTCTCCACTCGCGGATCTCGGTGCTCCGCTATGCTTATTTTGCCTACACCATGTATGGCGTGTCCATTACGCCGGCGCTGATCGCTGCCCTCGCCTGGAAACGAGCCACACGCGTCGGGGGAATAGCCTCCATCGTCTCGGGTGCCATTATGGCTCTCGTCTTTGAGCTTGTCATCCCCAACGCTTTCCCCTCTGTACTCAAGGGCGGTGACCCGTGGGGCATCCCCAGCATCTACCCGGCCATTATTGTCTCTCTCCTTTTCTTGATCGTCGGAAGCTTATTGACTGAGAAGCCGAGCCCTGAGCAACTTGAAAAACTGTTCCCTGCAAAAAGCTAGCTTCAGGGGGAATGCATGCAAACTGGAATCGTCAAGGATAGGAGATACACTGAGCATGACATGGGCCCCTTTCATGTGGAGAGTCCGAGAAGAATTGAAGCTATCTACGATATGCTGGAAAAGGAAATCTTATTTCCCTATTTGGAGATAGAACCCCGTCCGGCAAAAGAGGAAGAGGTCGAGATGGTCCATAATCCGGCCTATGTCAATCTCATCAAAAACACCTCTGGCCAAGAAAGGGTTTATCTTGACCCGGACACATCGACTTCTGCCCGTTCTTATGAAGTCGCACTCCTGGCTGCGGGCGGGCTGATTCAAGCTGCGGATTCTATCATGGAAGAGAAAATCCAGAACGGCTTTGCCCTGGTCAGGCCTCCAGGCCATCATGCTGAGGCAGGGCGGGCCATGGGATTTTGCCTCTTCAACAATGTCGCCATCGCTGCCGAGCACTTGATAAAAGAACATGGCCTGAAGCGCCTTCTGATCGTCGACTGGGACCTTCACCATGGAAACGGAACCCAGCATTCCTTTTACAATCGAAAAGATGTCCTCTACTTCTCCTCCCACCAGTTCCCCCATTATCCGGGCTCAGGTTACTGGGACGAGATTGGACAAGGAGAAGGCCAAGGCTATACAGTCAACGTTCCGCTTCGTGCTGGAAAAACAGATGAGGATTATCTCTTTGTCTACAGAAAAATTCTCGCTCCAATTGCTTCATCCTACAAGCCGGAGTTTATCCTGGTTTCAGCCGGCTTTGATATTTATCAAGGGGATCCGCTGGGTGGAATGCTCGTTAGCGAGCAAGGCTTTGGAGCTCTGACCTTTGAACTTCTTTCCCTGGCCCATGACTTCTCAAAGGATAGAATCTTATTTACTCTTGAGGGAGGGTATGACCTTGAGGGACTTCGAACAGGAGTCAAACAGGTTCTGCTCCAGCTTGGGGGCAAAGCCAATAAGCCTGTCCTAGAGGCAAAAGCCTCCCCTTCGACCGAGATAGAACTCGATCCAGTTTTAAGAACACAGAAAAAATATTGGCCCCTGGCTCTCTAGCTCCTCGTCTGTACCTCTGATATTGCAGTCGTCTTATTTTTAGGACATAAAACAGAAGTAAATAGCAGAGCATAGGGCGAAGGGAATTGGCATAGTATTTGCTATATAATGTGCGGCAGGTCGATAAAAGGAGAAGAAAAATGAAAAAAACATTAGGTATTTTAATAACCGTTCTCTTCCTCCTTACAGCTCTAGCGGCAGATGAGCCTAAATACACGAACAATTCCATTGTCCGCCTGAGCTTTCTCTCAGGAAATGCTTATCTCCAGAGAGCTGCAGACCTCGGCTATGAAGAAGCAGTGGCAAACATGCCCATTTCTGAAGGTGATAGGTTGGGTACAACCGAAGGAAGAGCTGAAGTTTATTTAGGAAAAGGAAACTACGTCAGGCTTGACAATAACACCAAAATCGATTTCATGAGTCTGCCCAGGAAAGATTCAGAGCTTGTCCGCATCAAAGCTTGGTCAGGAAATATTTATTTCCGGGTCAAGACCATGGAGGAAGAAAAGAAAGTCGAAATCCATACCCCGGATGTTTCGCTCTATGTCTTGGATGAAGGGCTTTATAGAGTCGATGTCAGGCAGAATGCCCAGACAGAGATATTCGTCTTCCAAGGCATGGTAGAAGCAGCAGGAGAAACAGGCTCGGTTCTGGTCAATGATGGACAAAGAATTGAGGTTTCCAATGCAAGATTCACCTCCCGCCCCTCTCGATTTCAAGCTGTGGCTGAAGATAGCTTCGACAGATGGAGCACGCACAGGGATTCCCAGATCAGCAAGTATCAGGCTAAGGCTTTTCTTCCTAAAGAATTGGAAGATTTCGAATATGAGCTGGCTGAGTACGGTGAATGGGTTTACATCCCTCCTTATGGCTATGTCTGGGTTCCCGGTTATGTGGACTCGGGCTGGCGTCCCTATTACTACGGCCGATGGACCTGGCTTCATCTTTGCGGATGGACATGGCTCCCCTATGAGCCATGGGGTTGGTGCACCTATCACTATGGCCGGTGGCATTGGGCACCCTGGCTCGGCTGGTACTGGATTCCGACGACTATCTGGGGGCCTGCTTGGGTGAGCTGGTATTGGGGCTATGACTATTTTGGCTGGGCGCCCTTGAGCTATTATGGCTACCCAGGAGTGATCATCGGCAATGTCTTCTATGATCGATACAGGGGTGAATATCCTTCTCATTCCCGGGCTCTGACTGTCGTCCACAAGAACCAGCTCAAGGCTCGAAACGTCTCCGATGTCGCCCTCAAAGAAGAATCCATAAAGAGCCTGGGGAAAATCTCACTCTCCAACCAGGCGCCGCCCATGAAGCCCGTAACCGGCCAGATCTCGGTCGAAAAGCTTGGAGGCGAGAAGCTCATCCTCAGAAAAACAGAGGGTCGCTTGGAAGCTGATAAAAGCCGACAGGACCAGGCAATGAGCGGGAAGCAAGAAGGTTTGAATTCAAAAGGAATCGGAAAAGAGGCCATTCGCAGACCAGAATCGTCCCAAGAGAGAAAAATCATAAAGAGAGACTCCATCGGTTATCCCTCCTCTTCAGAGGTCAGCGTAAAAAGTTACTCAAGAAAAATAGAAACCAGAAAATCGAGCTCTGGGCTCAGCCGGATATTCAAATATATCTCCGGCTCCAGCAATTCTACGAGAAGAACCTCAACTTCGTCTCAAGGCTCTTCAAAGAGGATTAGCTCCAGCTCGGGCTCAAGGTCTCGGAGCGCAGCCCCATCAAGAGGCTCCTCCTCCGCATCGCGCTCTTCGGGCTCAAGCAGAGTAAGAAAGAAAAGTTGACCCCCCTCGTTCTTTAACTTTCGCCGGTCTTTATAAGCGCCTTCCTAAGTAATATCCGCCAAAGGGAGAAAAGCATTTATCTAAACAAGGCTTGGTAAAAAAAATTTGCGTTTCTATTAATCTTGCTTCTTGGCCAGCCCATAATAATCAAGAATCATCATATGGTCTTCAGGAGTGCAAAAGCGGGTTGGCTCAGTCCCGGGCAAAAAAGCCTCCTTTATGGTAAATAGACAAAACGGACCAGCGAGCAAGCCTGTCTTGTAGTCAATTTCGACAAAAGAGAGGTTGGAAGGAATCTCGAATTCTTCGATTAGAGAAGCCTCTTCTCCTGCCTCCTCAATTTTCTTCTTTTTTTCCTGGACGACTTTATCAAAAAAATCTATCCAGACCGGCATGGCTGCCACAGCTCCAGACTGCCTCTCTCCTATGGGGACATTCCCGAAATGGCCAACCCAGACGCCCGCACAAAGAGAAGGAGAGAAGCCTAAAAACCAGGCATTGGTAAAATCGTTGGTCGTCCCTGTCTTCCCGGCTAAGGGCCACTGGATATAGCTTGCCTTCCATCCTGTTCCTCTCTGAATCACTCCTTGAAGCAGGCTGGTCATAATGTAGGCAACCTGAGGAGAAATGACTTCCTCTTTTTCAGTCTTGCTCTCTTCTAAGATGTTCCCCTCTTTATCCTCGATGCGAGTTATGAAATAAGGATTAACTCGGACACCTTTGTTGGGAAATATCGAGAAGGCAGAAACGAGCTCTATCAAACGCAGCTCGAATGATCCCAGCGCCAGAGAAATATAGGGATAAACGGGAGAGGTGATCCCGAATTTCCGGCAGTACTCAGCGCCCTTCTGAGGAGAGACATACTGGAGAAGCTTGGCGGTAGGGATATTTCTTGACTCTTCCAGGGCCTTGCGCAGGGTGACAGCGCCCTTATATTTTCCATCATAATTCGGCGGAGTCCAAGGCTCGCCCGACCATTCGTCGATGAAATCCGTGGGCCCATCGATGATGATATAGGAAGGCGAGAATCCGCTCTCGATGGCTGCAGTATAGAGGATTGGTTTTATGGCTGAACCGGCCTGCCTCATGGCCTGGGTAGCATTGTTCCACTCACTCCTCCTAAAATCATAGCCCCCCACCATGGCCTTTATCTGGCCAGTCTGGGGCTCGACGGCCAGGAGCGCTCCTTCGAGGAGAGGGTCCTGGTCTAGGGAGAGGAGAAGCTCCTTTTTTTCTTCGTCTATGGAATTTATTTTGACCTTGATGACGTCTCCTCTTCTGATGAGGCTTTTCAAGTTCTTTGTCCCGGTCCAGTCGATATCAGAGTTTGTAAGCTTGCCTTGATAATCCTTGACCTTAACCAGAGCCTCAAGGCTTGTGACCGATAGAACAACAGCATCTATGACATATTTTTCTTTAATAGATGGCTCCTGCCAGCTCGAAAAAAAGCTCCTTTCCAGGCCTTCCAGGTCTTGGATGCCTTCGACGAGCAGATTTCGCTTATCATTCCTCCATCCTTGCCCTTTATCCAGTTTGCGCAGCCCTTCCTCCACAGCTTCTTCAGCATATTTCTGAAGAACAGGGTCCAAGGTCGTATAGATTTTTAGCCCTCTCCGGTAGAGAACATCCTCGCCGTAAGTCTGGATGATATGCCTTCTGACTTCTTCCTTGAAATAAGCGGCAAACCCCGATTCCTTTCTCCGAATGGGAAGGACATTGAGCGGCTCCTTTCTAGCCTGTTCTGCTTCTTCTTTGTCCAAGTATCCTTCATCAACCATTCGCCTCAGCACATGATTTCTGCGCTGGAGGGTTTTTTCCCGCCGCGTGTAAGGAGAATAGAGGGAAGGACCGCGCAAAATACCGGCGATCATGGCTGCTTCTTCAAGGTTTAACTCTGATGCTCTCTTTCCGAAATAAAGTTGTGAGGCTGCCTCAACCCCGTAGGCTCCATAGCCAAGAAAAAATGTGTTGCAGTACAAGGTCAAAATTTCCTGCTTCGAGTATTTTTTCTCAATCTGAAGGGCAAGCAGGCTCTCCTGAACCTTGCGGCGGATTGTCTGCTTGGGGCTGAGAAAGAGCTGTTTAGCCAGCTGCATGGTGATCGTGCTTCCGCCATGAGGCCTTCTCAACCTCTTCAATTTTTTTATGTCCTCCTTCATCGCCCGCAGGATTCCGCGAAAATCAATCCCGGGATGGCTGTAAAACCTTGGGTCTTCGGTGGCGATGATGGCTTTTTTCAGTATATCCGGAATCTGCTCGTATGGAATCTCTATTCTTTTCTCGACAGCAAGCTCACCGAGGACGCTTCCGTCACTGGCATAGATGCTGGTGACGATATAAGGCTCGAATTTCTCCAGCATAGATATCGAGGGGAGATTCTGCTTGATGGCGACATAGCCGCCGAGGATGACTCCCAAGCCGAGGGCAAGACAGAATAAAAAGAAAAGAAGAAAAATTTTAAAAACTCTTCTTCGCATAGAAGGCTTTTTTGTCTCTTCTCCTACATATTTTGTTACTTCGAATTGAGCATGTTTCTTCTTTCTAGGCATTCTGATTTTCAGAATAAATTTATTTAAAGCCATGATGATAAAATATAACAGATTTAAGTCTTATTGGCTAGAGTCCCTTGAGCCGGCCCTGAGTCTTATTTATTGAATCGTGCCCCTAGACATTCGCTCTTGATAAATGCCCGAGAACAATCTTTTCCACCTTCTCAGCGATCTTTTCTTTAGGCCTCCGGCCATCGACATGGATAATGTTCTTTCCCTTGATGCTCTTAAATATTTTTCTGACCTTAGCCAGGTAATCTTTTTGCTCAAAAAGCTTATCTTTCCTTTCCCGGTCTTCTATCCGCTCTAATCCCTTTTGCGGCTCGATATCGAGGATGAAGACTAAATCAGGCTTTATCACAAAGTCTTCATTCATCTTTCTTATCCGCCTGGTATCAATGCCCCTTGCTCCCTGGTAAGCAATGGTTGAATAATAATATCTGTCCAGGACAACGATTTTCTTCCTGGAGAGAGCAGGCTTTAAGTTCTTTTTTACGTTTTCTTTCCTGTCTTTGACAAAAAGGCTCAGCTCCTCTTCCGGGGAAAGGGAACCGGGATGGAGAGCCTTTTCCTTGATCTTCTGACCCCATCTGCCTCTCGTCGGCTCCCTGAAATAGACAGCATCAAATCCCTTTTCTTTGAGCTCTTCGATTAGAGATGCGGCCTGAGTTGATTTTCCTGAGCCGTCAATTCCTTCAAAGACGATCAACATTCCCTTTTTCAAGGCCATCTTTATTCAGCTCCAGTGATAATAGCCCTAATAAATCCATATTGCAACTTTTCTGCAGCATTCAGAAGTTAACAATAAGTAGCCCGATTGAATTTTAGAAATGAGTATGTTATTTTTATTTTCTTGATTTAGGAGAAAGAGAGATGAAAAAGACCATTTTTGTTGCCCTTATCAGCTTCTTCCTGGGAATCCTCTTGGCCAGCACGATTTTCGTCTACTTTCCTGAAAAAAACAGGCCAGAAGGCTTATTCACTGAGACCCCTTCTCTTTCCTCCCCGCCAATGCTTCAGGCTGCTCCTCCTCCGCAGGCAAAGCCTGACTTAGACTTCGTGAAGATCGCCGACAAGGTCGGGCCTGCAGTCGTCCAGATTGTTTCGGAGAAGGTGGAAAAGAGAAGGGTTTCAAGCCTCTGGGATGAATCACCTTTTCAGGATTTCTGGGATAGATTTTTTGGAATTCCCCAAGAAAGAGAACGTGAGTTCCGCTCCGAGAGCCGAGGCGCAGGCTTTTTCATCAGTGCGGATGGATACATTCTGACCAACAACCACCTGGTAGAAAATGCGGCAAAAGTCTCAATCTCCACTCTCCAAGAAAAAGAATATTCGGCCAAGGTCGTCGGCACAGACGCTCCGACAGACTTGGCTCTTTTGAAGGTCGATGATAAAAATTTGCCCTATGCTGAACTGGCAGATTCATCTCAGCTGCAAGTGGGAGAGTGGGTCTTGGCCATCGGAAATCCTTGGGGGCTGCAGCACACTGTCACGGCTGGGATAGTCAGCTCCAAAGGAAGGCAACTGGATTCAGGTGTGACAGGCGTGCCCTATCAAGACTATATTCAGACCGACGCTGCCATAAATCCTGGAAACAGCGGCGGCCCGCTGGTGAATATGAAAGGAGAGGTTGTTGGAATCAACTCCATAATTGTCTCTCCGTCAGGTGGTAATATCGGAATCGGTTTTGCCATTCCCTCCAATATAGCCAAGAAAGTCATCAAGCAGCTAAAAGAAAGAGGAAAGGTTGTCAGAGGTTACCTTGGTATCGTGCCCCAGCCCATCACTCAAGCTGACAAAGAACATCTCAAGCTTCAATCAAGAAACGGAGCACTTGTCGGTTCAATCGACGCTGGCACTCCGGCAGAAAAAGCGGGATTAAAAGCTGCTGATGTCATCGTTGAAATCAACGGCCAGCCAGTCAAGGATGATACTGACCTGCGTTTTAAAATCGCTGAAATCGAACCCGGGACAAGAGTTGAAATTAAAATCATCAGAGATGGAAAGGAGAAGATTCTGACTGCAAAACTCGATGAGCTTCGGACAACGCAAGAACGCGAAACTGCCTCTACTTCCGGAAAAGACCTGGGATTTTCCTACACCACCTTGACGCCCCGGCTTGCCAGCCGCTATGGTTTTAGAACTCAAGAAGGAGTGGTGATCGCCGATGTCCGCGACTACAGCGAAGCCGATCGAAAAGGGCTCCAACCCGGAGATATTATCATTGAGGCCAACGGGAAAGCGGTTAGGGACGAAAATGAGCTCAGAGATATCATCAATAGACTTGATGCCGGTGAGACGCTCATGCTTCGCATCCGAAGGGAAAGAGATTCATTAGAATTCATCAGAACCCTGAGGATACCTGAATGAAGTTTACCAAAATTCATTCGCTGGGCAACGACTTTTTGATTGTCGAGGAAGCCGAGACAAGGGGCCTGGCCGAGGTAGGCAGGTTTGCCAGCCGGATTTGTGACCGCCACACCGGGGCTGGAGCAGACGGCCTGCTCCTCATCTCGGTTAAGGATAAAAAAAGGGGGCTTGTCAAATTCCGCATCTTCAATGCCGATGGAACCGAGCCGGAGATCTCGGGCAACGGATTGAGATGTGCAGCCGCCTTTCTTTATCAGCAAAAGAAGATCGATGCCCCCCAGATCGTCTTCCTCACCACAGCGGGAAAGAGGGAATGTAAGCTGATCGAACGGAAAAAGAGTTTTTTTCTAATCCGGATTGAAATGGGAATTCCCCGCTTGAATTCCAAGGATGTTCCTTTTGACGACGGCTCTCTTCATGAAAAAATCATTGATTATCCGCTTTCCATCAACCAAAAAATCTATCCGATAACGGTCATCTCTGTCGGGAATCCCCACTGCGCCATTTTTGTCGACCGCTTCCCTTCACGTCTCGAATGGCATCAGCTCGGAAGAGAAATCGAATCCCATCCCTTTTTTCCAAAGAGGACGAACATAGAGTTTATCAGGGTCTTCAGCAGAGATGAGATTGAAGTTCTCTTCTGGGAAAGAGGAGTGGGAGAAACCCTTTCTTCGGGAAGCGGAGCCTGCGCCGCTGCTGTGGCTTCCATCTTGAAAAACCTGACCGACAAAAAAGTCAAAGTGGGGACAAGCATGGGCGAGCTCCTTGTCGAGTGGGAAAAGAAGAAAGTTTATCAGACCGGCCCTGCGGAAATTGTCTTTAAAGGCGAATTTCTCTCAAATTAAAACGGTCAAAAAGAAAAGGTCACTCCCAAGCCCATCAGGGAGACATCGAGATTATATTTTCCCGGGCAGGAAGAGACTGTCGTTTCTCGCTCTTTCCCCTGGGCATAGGCGTAAATGAAGTCAATCTGCATTCTCCCTGTTCTATAGCCTACCCCTCCCAAGAGGGTAACCTTATCAACATCTATATTTTTGAAATCCAAAGTTTCCGCGGGTGTTGCGTAACGGTCGAGGCCTATCCCTCCCCTGAGAAAAACTCCACCAAAGAGGTGGTACTCGAGCCCGGCTCTCCAGATCAGGATATCCTTGAAATTCATCGGCTCAAAAGTTTCCAAATCCCCCTGGACAGGAATGTTCTTAATCGTCTTCTCAACCTTATCCAGAGCCGACCACATGGTGTACTGAGCGCTCGTCGAAAAGAGGATATCTTCGGAAATCCTGTAGGAGAATCCGAGCTCCACATCCCAAGGAAGATTGAAGCGAGTCTCTGAATTAAGCTCTAAGTTCAAGAGGCCCAATTGGGGAACTGTGATCGTCAGCCAGGTTTTCCCGCTAAGCTTCATTCTGGCCGGGCCCCTTATGCTCAATCCAAGCCCTATCTTTTCTGTCGGCTTGAACAACACTCCCAAACCCCCTGAGACAGCTGAGCCGCTCTCTTCGGACTTCAGCGGGCCAGACTCAGCCGTTCTGGTCTCAACATTCATCGAGGAGCCGTAAAAGTTCAGGCAAAAGCCCAGGGATAATTTCTCATTGAGATGATAAGCCAAAGTTGGAGTTATAGAATAAACACCCGTGGTCGATTTAAATGGAATTCCAAGCTCTTCCTCTTTCCAGTCGATTCCTCCTCCGGCATAGGGAACATAAAAGCCAACTCCTAGCGTGACCTTAGGACTTGTTCTGTAGGAAAGAAAGACCTGAGGCAAGGAGACGTTGTAGTTGCTATAAGCTTTTGTTCCCATAGGCATAACGTATTCATGAGTCGGCCAAATAGAAAAGCCGCCGATAGAAAGATTGAAGGCCTCCCTTTGGAAGACCAGTCCAGCCGGATTGTAAAATATGGCACTCGGGTCATCGGCGACGCCGACAAAAGCTCCACCAAGTCCGAGAGCTCTCCAGCCCATCAAGGTGTTGTTCCAGCCGCCCGCTTGGAGACTGGTGAAGATTAAAATAAGGGAAAAAAGGAAAGAGAGAACTCTTTTCGCCATATCCTCCTCCCAAGACGCTCAAATTAACAGTTGTCTATTTGATTATAAAATTCTTCCTTTTTTGTCAATAATTAATTGAAAAATGAGTTATTTGGTCTTAAAGTGCTGGAAGCCTTTTATTTCTAAAATTTTCCTTCTTCCTCGTCGGTCGACCAGATAAATCTCTTTTCCTCTTATCATCTTCCCGATGCAGGAAACCTTGTATTTTTTCTTTAATCCAGAGATAGAATCCATCTTCTCCGGCGGCAGAGAGAAAAGAAGCTGGTAGTCTTCTCCGCCGTGAAGCGCAAATTCGTAGGGCCTTTTCTGCCAGAAACGAAGCTCTCTAGAAAGAGGCAGCTTTTCCTGCTCGACCAAGGCTCCACAGCCGCTTTCCTCGCAGAGATGACCCAGATCCACCGACAGTCCATCGCTGACATCGATCATCGAAGAAGCCAGTTTTAAGCGAGAGAGCTCCTGAGCGAGAGCAAGTTGAGGGAGCGGGTCCAGGAAAGCCTTGAGCAAGGGATCTGCTCTGGGATCGTCGCCCAGTTTGAATCCTCTCTTGAGAAGAAGCAATCCCTGTCGGGCATTCCCTAACTCGCCGGAAACAAAGAGAAGATGCCCTGGTCTGGCCCCTTTTCTCTGAATGATATTCTTGGCCTGGCCGATAATCGTTACCGAGATGACAATCTCTTTTGACTGCGAGACATCGCCACCGACAAGAAGCACGCCCCATTCTCTGCCTAAAGACTTGAATCCGGAAAAATAATCTTCCAGCCAGCGCAGCGAGGTTCGGGAAGGAAGCCCTATGCCCAGAAGGGCATACTTGGCTCTGCCTCCCATAGCAGCAATATCGCTCAGGTTGACACTCAGGCTCTTCCGCCCCAGGAAATAAGGCGGATGAAGGGCAGTGATAAAATGAAAATCTTCAATAAGAAGATCCTTGGTCAGGAGAAGATATCTTTTCCCGGCTCTGACCGCTGCCGCATCATCTCCGATGCCAAGGATTAAGTCCTTATCGAAACGAGAGAAATCTTTCCTTATGGCTAGGATAAGCTCTCTCTCTTCAAGGGCTCTAAGCTTCATGAGATGCGGCAAAAGAATTGATTATCGGGCTTTGGCTTTTTTCTTTTCATCTTTAACCAAAGCTTTGTCAAAAACTTCCTTGATTTCCTCGACAAAAATGAAATCGATATCTTTTTTAACTTTCCGGGGAATATCGACCAAATCCTTCTTGTTGGCCGCAGGCAAAATTATTTTCTTCACTCCAGCTCGCTGAGCAGCCAGAACCTTCTCTTTTATCCCGCCGATGGGCAGGATATTGCCCCGCAGCGTAATCTCTCCGGTCATGGCCACATCCCGCTTGACTTTGAGATTGGTGCAGACCGAAATGAGGGAAGTGGCAATGGTCACTCCAGCCGAAGGGCCATCTTTGGGAATGGCTCCCTCGGGGATATGAATATGGAAGTCGTTTTGAGTGAATATCTGGCTGTCAATGCCCAATTCCTTGGCATGGGCTCGGGCATAGCTCAAGGCGGCATGAGCAGATTCTTTCATCACATCCCCCAACGACCCTGTCAATGAGAGGTTTCCCTTGCCCTTCATCTTGGTGGCTTCGACAAAAAGCATCTCTCCGCCTGTGGCTGTCCAGGCAACACCTGTTGTCACCCCAACCTGGTCTTGCTGGAGAAGCTGGTCTTTGAATATTTTTGGAGGGCCAAGGAATCTTTCTATATTTTGAGAAGTGATCTTGGTCTGTTTCTTTCTTCCTTCAGCCACCTTCCGGGCAATCTTGCGGCAAACAGAGGCAATCTCCCTTTCCAGATTCCTCACTCCTGCCTCTCTGGTGTATTGAGAGATAATCTTCTTTATGGCTCCGCTCGTAAATGAAATTAACTTTTCATTAAGGGCATTCTCATCGACCTGCTTGAGCGCGAGATGCCGGAGGGCAATCTGCAATTTCTCATCTTCTGTATAACCCGGAAGATGGATGACCTCCATTCGGTCACGGAAGGCAGGCTGGATTGGATCAAGAAGATTGGCGGTGGTGATGAACATGACCTTGCTCAAATCGAAGGGGACGCCCAGGTAATGGTCGCGAAAGGAATAATTTTGCTCAGGGTCCAGGACTTCAAGCAGAGCCGAGGAAGGGTCACCCCTAAAATCAGCGCCGATTTTGTCCACTTCATCCATCATAAAAACAGGGTTGTTCGAACCGACTCTTCTCAATCCCTGGATAATCCTCCCTGGCAGAGCTCCGACATAAGTTCTCCTGTGTCCCCTGATTTCTGCTTCGTCCCTCACCCCCCCAAGAGAAATACGTATGAATTTTCGTCCCAATGCCCTGGCTATTGACCGGCCCAGCGAAGTCTTCCCTACTCCAGGAGGTCCAACAAAGCAGAGAATGGGCCCTTTTATTTTTTTTGAAAGTTTTCTCACTCCCAGATATTCGACGATTCTTTCCTTGACCTTCTGCAGCCCATAATGGTCTTCATCAAGAATTTCCATTGCTTTTCGCAGGTCAAGGTTATCGACAGTGCTCTTATCCCAGGGAAGGGCAAACATCCAATCCAGATAATTGCGGACCACGGCTGTCTCGGCCGACTCAGGATGCATCTGTGAGAGGCGCTTGATCTGTTTCTCCAGCTCGTCCCTGGCTTCTTCAGAAACTTTTACTTTCTTAAGTGCATCTTGATAACCTTTGATTTCTTCCTGGAGCTCAGTCCCTTCTCCCAACTCTTTCTGAATCGCCTTCATCTGCTGCCGTAAAAAATACTGCTTCTGGAGCTTGTCCATTTCCCCTTTAGCCTCGGTGCTGATCTTGGTCTGGATATCCAGCAGCTCGAGTTCTCTGGTCAAGAGCTCATAGACCCTCTTCAATCTCTGGAATTGGTCGACGATCTCCAAAATCTGCTGAGCTTCATTAATTTTTAACTCCAGGTTGGCGGCAGTCAAGTCAGCCAGCCTTCCAGGCTCTTCGATGTTAGCCGCTAAAATCATGACCTCAGGAGGAATATCTTTCCCCAAAGAAGAAGCCTTCTCCAGTCCGGTGCGTGTGCTGCGGAGCAAAGCCTCAATCTCTATCGATTTGGCCGCTTCCTCAGGCTCTTGAACGACGCTGACTTCTGCCGAGTAAAAAGGCTTTTCCTCATCCAGGCTTTCTATCCTTGCCCTGACCAGCCCCTGGGCGAGGATTCTCACCCTTCCATCAGGGAGCTTCAGCATCCTCATAATCAAGGCCACTGTCCCCATCTCATAGATATCTTCTCTTTTTGGCTCTTCAACCTCCATATTTTTTTGAGTCAGGAGAAGAATCATCCTGTGGCTGGAAAGGGAATGGTCAATGGCATTCTTTGATTTTTCCCTGCCGACAAATAAGGGGATGACCATATAGGGAAAAACCACAATATCTCTCAACATCAAAATTGGAAGCTCTTTGGGAATATGAATCTTCTTATCCCGGTCCTGTAGAATATCTTCTATTTTTTCTTCACTCTCATCTTCCTTTTTTGCCATGACTTGCCTCCAGTTTTAATCCTTTGCCTGCCTGATTTTCAAAACAAATTCCTTATCTCTCTTCGGCTTATACTTTCTCAATTTAATACACAAAACTCCATTCTCGAGTGAAGCGCTCGCTTTTTCTGGGATGACCATCTCCGGCAAGAAAACAAAACGCCGGAAAATCCCGTATTCTCTTTCCAGCCGAATATAACTTATTCTTCCTCGCGGCAGACTTTCTCTCTTCATTCCTTTTATCTCCAAGCGATTGGAATGGAGCAAAAGAGCCACATCCTTTTGAGCCACTCCTGGAAGTTCGACTTCAATCATAATCTCATTTTCCTTCTCGGAAATATCCAGACGAGGATTCCAATGCTCATCCAATCCCAGCAATTCCTTCCGCTGGTAAGCAACGTCCCCGACTCTCTTCTCTATCTCTTTCTCAACCCCTGCCATCCTCAGGACTGGCTTAATCCTTCTGACCATCCCTCAGCGGCCTCACCTTTCCTTGAGAAGCGACTCCAGCTCTTGCTTAAACTCAACAACATCCTTGAACTCTCGATAGACCGAAGCGAACCTGACGTAAGCCACTTTATCCAGCGCCTTGAGCCTGTTCATCACCAACAAGCCGATCTCTGAAGCGTTCATTTCTTTATCAGGCCTCTCCATCAGCTTGCTCTCCACTTCTTCAACCACCTCTTCCAGCTTGGCCAAAGGAACAGGCCTTTTTTCGCAAGCCTTGAGCATACCCTGGAGAAGCTTTTGCCCGTCGAAAGGCTGCCGGCTTCCGTCTTTTTTTACGACCATATAAAGAATTTCTTCGATTTTTTCGTAGGTGGTGAACCTCCGCTTGCAGGAAAGGCACTCTCTGCGGCGGCGGACGCATAACCCGTTTTTGCTTTCACGGGAATCAATGACCTTGCTCTCCGCATGTTCACAATAGGGGCATCTCATTCTTCAGCAACCTCACCAAGCCTTTTCAACTGGAAGAGAGAAATTCCTTCTTTCCAGAGTATAGCATAGCCTATCAAGCAAGTCACCAAAACTTGAATGGCATGGACGACGATGGTCATGCTCACCGCCTTGCTGAGGTTAATGCTATAAAGCGAAGTCAATCCCATGCGGCTGAAATAATGAAATCCTCCCACCATCCCTGGCGTTGGAATGGAGGCGCCGACCATCAGCAGAAAGTTATAAGGGAAAAGGAGGAAATAAGCTATAGGAATTTTATAGGCATAGAAGAAAATCCAGTAATAAAGTACGACACCAAGCCAGACGACAAAGGAGAGGAAGATGTAGATGAGCAGATTTCCGATGGAATGAAAAAATTTCAAGCCGCGGATGAATTCAACAAGAAATTCGTGAATTCTCTTGGAAAATTTTTGAGGGAATGGTTTCAGGAGAAAGGCAGCGGCGGCGAGAGCCCTTTCCCTGAAAAAATAGATAGCCAGGGTGAGAACGATGAGAACCGAAGAGAAGACGACTCCGACCGTACCCCAAAATTGAAGGTTTGAATACCCCTCCTCATTGACCTGAAAATAGGAAGAATAAAGAGGCTTGGAAAAAAGAAAAAGTCCAAGCAGGATGCAATTGATCAAAACATCAAAAGTCCTCTCGACGAAGATCGTGCCCATCACAAATCCCTTTCTCATCCTCTCTTTCTGAGCTAAATACAAAGGCTTGACCAGCTCTCCGAGTCTACCCGGAAAAATCAAAGTGACGGTAAAACCGATGGCATTGGCGGCGAACCTGTTGGCCAGGCTGACTTCATTTTTCCGATGAATGAGGAGATATTTCCATCTGATGGCGCGAGTGAGAAGGTGGAGCGGAGTGAGAAGAATGAGAAGAATAAAAAATTTCAAGTCAACTTTAATCAAGTTGGCTAAGACCGCTTTCCAATCTACGCTGCGGAAGAAAAAGTAGAGAAAAACGAAGGTCAGGAAGAAGATGACACTGAGTCGAATGGCAGTCTTTTTCATTAAAGGCGTCAATATTACCACCAGGAATAGGCCAAGTCAATTTAACTTTAGTCCAGGGAGACATCTCAAACCCAGCGGAATAGATGGCCCAGCCTGATCCATTAAGAGGCATTTCATCACGGCAAAAAAGATGCTTTCGGGGTTGAAAAATGAGAAGATATTTTTTATTATAGCTTATGCTGCTGGGAAGTCGTCCAACGGCAGGACACATGACTCTGGATCATGCGATCTAGGTTCGAATCCTAGCTTCCCAGCCAGCTTGTCCTTTCTGCTATTCCCAACAAACATAAATCATGCGCACCTTCAATATCCATAGACAAAAGCAAAGCAAAATTATCCTCCTTTTATAGAACTTATCAAGCCAAGAGAGAGCAGGAATTAAATTAAAATTATTCTGAATTTGTGCTCAAAGGTTCTTGAGTGGAACGCGCCGGTTTTTCAAATTCTCGAGGACAAAAGGATAGGCTTCCAAGCTTTCTTCTTC
>CAZJXZ010000029.1:2465-17068 GCA_964549955.1 uncultured Eubacteriales bacterium | reverse complement strand
TCCGCCTTCACCCCTTTATTTAAACGGAGACAAAGCCCAGCTCAAGCAGCTCTTCCTCAACCTCTTCCTGAATTCCCTCCAAGCCATGAAAGATGGCGGCGAGCTGAAGATTGAAGTCACTCCCTCAGAAGACGGAAGAGCTTTGGTGGCCATCAGCGATACAGGAGGAGGAATCCCGGAGGAAAACCTGGATAAAATTTTCGACCCGTTTTTCACCACCAAGAAAGGAGGAACAGGGTTGGGCCTCTCCATCTGTTACGGAATTGTTCAGACCCATCAGGGAGAGATTGAGATAAAAAGCAAGGTTGGCCAGGGGACAACAGCTCTGGTCAGGCTGCCTCTTTCTCACTGAAATGAAATTCAAGATTCTGATCATCGATGACGAAAAGAATATCAGGGATATTTTTTCACTTCTGCTCGAGGAAAAAGGGTATCTTGTGGAAACAGCAGAAACTGGAGAAAAGGGGCTGGCCGAGGCACGCAAATTCTCTCCTGACGTCATCCTTCTTGACATGAACCTGCCTGACCTCTCAGGAATAGAAGTGCTTTCCCGCATCAAGAAATTCCTTCCCCAGGCTGAGGTCATCATCATCACTGCCTTCGGAACAGTGAAAAGCGCGGTCGAAGCCACAAAACTGGGGGCATATGATTATCTGGAAAAGCCTGTGGACAACGAAGAGCTGCTGCTCCTGATCTCCAGGGCGCTGGAAGTGAAAAAGCTGCTCAGAGAAGTGGAAGAATTGAAGTCAGAGCTTTCCGAGCGCTACAGGTTTTCCAATATTATCGGGACAAGCAGCAAGATGAATTCCATCTTCCAGATGATGGCCAAAATCGCAAGAGTGGACGGGACTGTGCTCATCACCGGCGAGAGCGGGACAGGCAAGGAGCTCGTGGCCAGGGCCATCCATTTCAACAGCCCGCGTAAAAATGGACCGTTTGTCGTAGTCAATTGCGGAGCTATTCCCAAAGATTTAATTGAATCCGAATTCTTCGGCCATACCAAAGGCGCCTTTACCGATGCTAAAACTGAAAAGACAGGGAAGTTTGAGCTGGCCCACAAGGGGACAATCTTTCTGGACGAGGTCGGCGAACTTTCTCCTGAAGCCCAAGTCAAGCTCCTCCGCGCCCTGGGAGAAAAGGAAATCGTTAAAGTCGGGGGGACAAAGACGATGCCGATCGACGTTAGAGTCATTGCCGCCACGAACAAGGACCTGGAAGGAGAGCTGAGAAAGGGAAGCTTCAGAGAAGACCTCTACTGGCGCCTGGCTGTCCTTTCCCTCCACCTTCCTCCTCTCAGGGAAAAGAAAGAAGACATCCCTCTTCTCTGTGAATATCTCATCCAGAAGTACAGTCAGGAGATAGGGAAAGAGGTCAAAGGAGTGAGTGGGCAGGCCTTGGCTCATCTGATGAATTATTCCTGGCCGGGAAACATCCGGGAACTGGAAAGCGTCATCTATGAGTCCATAGTTCTGAGCGAGAGGCCTTTGATAGAAGAAGACGTGCTTCCGCTGAGACTGAGAGGAGCTGCCTTAAAAAAAGAAGAAATTTCCTTAGAACCTGGAAAGCCTTTGAGCGAGGCAATCCAGAGCGTCACTGAGAAAGTGGAGAAAAGTTTGATCGAGAAAGCGCTCGAAGAAGCCGGCGGGAACAGGACAAAGGCTGCTCAAAAACTGGGCATCAGCCGCAAGACCCTTTTCAACAAGATGATTCAGTACAACATCCGCAGCTGATTGCAAAAAGGGGACGGTCCCTTTTTTTGAGTTGGCTCACCAAGATAAGTTTCGCAGGCAGCGGCTTTTATCAAGCAAAAAAAGTATTTTCCATCTTTTCAACCGACATTCACTCTTGGAGGGAAATAGACGGAAGGGCGGCATGGATGTCTGAGCGAAATTATTTCCAAAAGCCTTTTCTGATCGCGGAATTGTATAGGCTTTCATCACGGCTGAAGACCTGCCTCAACGAGAGAAAAAGTATCACCAGCAGAAAGTATAAAGAGGCGATAAGCACAAAAATCGGCTGCTTTTCTCTGACGATATCGTAGATTTTTCCTTGACCTGGAGGCGGAAGAGGCACAGGGTCCCAGGGAAAACCGTAGCGCTGGGCAAGGCCACGGATGTAAAGGAGATGAATCACCGGAATTTTGCGCTCAGCCATTTCATAGATGACTCCTCTTCTCTCAAGGGAAGGAAAATGCTTTATCTTTGCCAGACCTGGCTTTAATTTTAAGATCTCTGAGTCCACTCCCATGTTCGACCAGCTCCCTCCGATGTTGATGAAGGCTTTGATTCTTCTCTCCCCAGCCTTTTCTTGGTAAAGCCGCATTCTGGCTTCAACATTTTGCTTCAGGTCTGGCTGATGAAGGAAAAAAATTCTGCTTTTTTCGATTTCTCGGCTGAGAAAGGCTCTTCCTTCAGGGCTCATGTCCTGGGCAACATCTCCATCGCCGCCAAGGGAAAGCGCAACCGGCTCCGTGCTGAATATCCCTGCCTTAAAAAGGCATTCCTGGATTTTAAGCCAGTGAAAATCCGGGTGGTTGGCTCCCCACTGTGAGGCACCAAGAGATGAAATCACAACGGGATTTAACTCCATAGCCTTTGCCGCTGAAAGCGCGGCCACGATCACCGCTGGAAAAGAGCTGGAAGCACCGACAGCCACTGTATCCTCTTTTTTGACTCCTGCCGCATTCAACAAGAAAACAAGAAGCCCGGCAAAGTTGGGATTGGTCGTCGTTCTCTTAGCCTCGAGGTTGCCGATAGAGGTGGTGATCGGAGAGAATTCAAGGCCTATCAAGCCTGTCTGGTTCGGGTCGGTCTTCTTATCTATGATGATTCCCTCTTTCTTCTGGCAGTCTCTGAGCGCCGTCTCGGCTTCAGCCATGATTCTTGAAGCTTCTATCATCTGCTCCAGAACAGGGCCTGAAACCTTTGGAGGAACGAGCTTAGCCAGGACAAAAAACAAAAGACTCAAGAAGAAAAGGATAAGGATGGACTTCTGGCCTTTTTCAGAATCTTCCTTGGGAATGTTTCGCTTAAATAAGTAATGTGTTCTCATAATTAATTAAACCAATCTCGCTAAAAAATAAGTGATGACAGAGACGATAAACATCGAGGCTAGGGTGGGAATAATCTTCTGTTTTTCTAAGTTGTTCGCCAGAAGGCCGGGAATGAGCCAGCCGATGGCCTTGACCTCCAAGGGCTCAGAGAAAAAATGAGGCAAAAGAATTGACCAGACCTGAGACCAGAGAACGCCGAGAAGGACGAGAGTCACGTACCTGCGCTTGCCGAAGAGAATGAGAAACCGGGACAAAAGCTTATAAGTGAAGAGGCTGAGGAAAGCGATGAGAATCGTGGCCAGGACCCGAAGAGGCTGGTCGAGATAGAAAGCAATGTAAGCAGGAACGATGATCCCTCCAGGATAGATGTTGAAGAATTCCACACAAAGAACAGCAACGATGAGCCCGATGAGAAGAGTCTCATAGATCATAGGTCTTACCGATATTCTCCCAGTAGCGGACAAGCTCTTTGCCCGCTCCTCCCATATTTCCCATCCCGAACAAAATTGTCTCTCCCTTGACTTTGGCAGAAATCTTTTCCATGATTTTCTGCGGCTCTTTCTCTTTGATAACAGATGTCTCTATCTTCAAGGTCTTTTTGAGCCTGCTCCTCAAAGCCAGGGCATGGCCGCCGACAAAGATAAGCTCTTTAAACTCCGGAAAAAAACCTTGCTTCAGGGCCTGCGACCACTGAATTGTCCTGTCTCCCCTGTCCTGCCTGAAGTTGAGGAGCCCGATGAGCTCTTTATCTTCAAGATTTATTCTTTTCATAACTCTGGAGAGGACAAACCGAGTGGATTGGGGGTCGTTGGCTGCAAAGGCGCTGGCCAGATAAAAACGGCGCGGAGGAAAACCCAGGTCAGCAGTCCAGATTTTGAGGCTGCCAAAATCTGGATTGACTTTTTTTAGGGCTCGAAGGGCTTTCTCCTTCTCAATCCCCAAAAACTCAGCCACAGCCAGAGCCAGACAGACATTCTCCTCGAATTCAAGCCAGCTCGATTTTTCCTCTATTTTGATACCTTTCCAAGGCGATTCTCTCGGCACTCGAATGACCTTGGAATTCAGTTTAGATGCAGCTTCCTCGAAAATCGGAAAAAACTCCTCCTCAGGCACAAAAACAGTCGCTTGCTCAGGAATCGAAGAAGCGAGCGAGCGGGCAACACTCTGTCTTGTAGAGCCCATCTGTGCCAGATGGTCGAGCCGGACATTGGTTAGGACCAGAACTTTGGGTTTGAGAACCTGGCGAGACTCGACAAAGCTCGACTCAGGGCTGATGCTCATCAGCTCTACGACGAGAGCCTGAACCTGAAGCTTTGAAGCTATGCTCAAGATTTTCTTTCCTTCGAGGATGGAAGGAGTGCCCCGCCGCCTGATCTCTTTTTCCTCAGCATCAGGAAAGATGAGGACAGGCTTGGAGCCTGTTGTTTTGGCCAGGACTTTGAATCCTGCCTCCTTCAAGATGGCAGCGATGAGCCTGGTTACGCTCGACTTTCCCCTTGTTCCGGTGACGCCAATCCTCAGCGGAACGCTTTGCAAATTCTTTTGAAGAAGAAGGCGTTCCAGGATAAGATAAGAAATTAAAAGAACAAAGCCAATGCCGCTGACGAGAAAAAGCTTAATGGAGAAACTCCTTATCTAAAAAGGGGACTGCCCTCTTTTTCTAAAAAAACGGGAAGGGAGCGGCTGGTTGAGCTTCAGCGGTCCTTGCCTTGTTAAAGACCCTGAAGAAAGTCGCAGACAGGATATTGGCCAAATCTGCGTTTTTGTATTTCTCCTTCAACATCTCGGAAATCACCTTGAGCATCTGGTCCTTTGTTTGTTTTCCCCATAAACATTTCTCGTTGACGACGGCGATGTATTCCGCTCCGATGGCCTTCTTCGCTTCATCGACCTTCTTGAAATAAACGGCAGGCTCTTCTCCACTGCCAAGGATTAGTCCTAAGGCAGACTCTTTTTCCTTGATGAGCTTTATGACTTCCTGGTCGGGCAAATCTTTATTGAGCAGAATCAAAGGCTTCTTGGAGGCTGCTAAGAACGCCTTGGCTTGAAGAGCATTCGCTCCTTTGACCAGAAGAAGAAGCCCGCTTGAATTCAAGGCTTCAACAACTTTTTTCCCTTCCTCGGTCAATCCTTTCTCGTCGAAAAGAAAAGACGGCTCATCGACCAGGACATAATAAGCGCCCTGTTTGGCCAAAACTTCTGCCCATTTGGGATTATCGCCGAAGGAGCGGATGCCCTTGAGCCCGACCATGAGCGTCGTCTTTCCCTGCCGCACGTCCATCGAAAGCCGTGATGGAGAGGAAAAGAGAGAGAGGCCCTTTGTCGCTTTTATTTTTTCCGGCAAATCGAGAAGACTGTTGATGATATCCACCCTGAGCGCATCGCCTTCCAGACCATCTTTTTCTTCGATGACCGAAAGCTGTAAATCCACATGGGAATCTTTGGCATCGCCATGATTGGCAATAAACTCGGCCGCTGCATTGAACCTGTAATTGACCAAGTTCTGGTATTTAAAATAATAGGTCTCCTGCCGCAGCGGAGGGAAGAAATCTCCAGGCTCGGAAGCCAGGACATCGACCGCGGCGCAGACAAAATCTCCTGTCTTCTTCAGCATCTCGGGCTTGATCAAGTCAGAATCATCGCGGCTGGTGTGGTATTTGACCGAACCCTGAGTGATCATGAAAAACCCAGGAACTCCTTTCTCCAGAAACGGGGTGTGGTCAGAGCCGCCAGGCCCGCCGCGGCTGGGATTGACGCTGTCGACAAGGTCTTTGGGAAGTTTCTGCTTGAGAAGCTCCCAGACCTGAGGTCCATAGTAAACGCCGCTAAAGCCAATCTTTCCGCTTCCCTGGCCGACCATGTCCATGTTGATGTAGGCGATGGTTTTTTCTATGGGATAGGGAGGATGGTCGGCGTAATACTCTGAGCCCAAAAGGCCCTGCTCCTCTCCAGCCCAGAGGCCGAAGATAACCGTCCTTTTTGGCTTGGCTCGATTGAGCATCATCACCCGGGCGACCTCCATGACCACTGCCGTGCCTGAGGCGTTGTCGTTGGCGCCGTTCATCACTTCTCCCATCGGTGTTATTCCATTGTGGTCCATGTGGGCGCCGATGACGACATACTCATCCTTTAAAACCTTATCGGCGCCGGTCATCTTGGCCAGGACATTCCTTGTCGGCCTTTTCTCGTCGAAGATGGAGTTGACGGCGACGAAGGCTTTCACACCCGTGGCCAATGACTGAGGCTTGGCATTGGTATCAATCTCCCTCAGAATCGAGCGGAGGTCTGCAGCCAGGTCCTTGAAGATGAAGTTTGCCACTCTATCCTCGGTTGTGGAGAGCATGACAAAGTCAGGCTTGTGGAGCTCTTTCTTGACCTCCATTCGAAAGAAGGCTTGTTGAGGAGAGGCCTGGCCGAAAGTCCTCGGAGTGAAGGTCATGATTCCCCGAGCTCCGAGCTTTTGGGCGGCTTCGACTCTCTTCTCCATGCTCGCCGCCTCGCCGAGCTCTTTTGAAATTTTCTGAGGAGCTCCTGTGGTGAAAAGGACTACCTTCCCTTTGACATCAACTCCGGCATAGTCATCATAATTTTTTTCAGGAGCATGGATTCCATAGCCGACAAAGACAATCTCTGACGTGAAATTCCCTGAGCCGGAATACTCCTGGACGCGCCAGTCTTCACCGTAATAAAATTCTCTTCTTTGTCTTTCTGTAATTATCTCCAGCTTGACCCCTTCTTCGATGTGGCTGTGCTCGATAGTAAAATTCTGGAAATAGGTGCCGCTGTCTCCGGCCGGCTCCAGACCCCATTCTTTGAACTTCGAGGCGATATACTCCTCGGCCATGGCTGCGCCAGGCTGCCCGCTCTCTCGCCCCTGCATCGATTCCGAAGCCAGGATTTTAATGTAGCTATATGCCGCCTGAGCATCGAAAGAAACTTTCTCGATTTTGGATTTAGACTTGGTTAGACTGGGAGAAACCAGAAGAAAGACCAGGACCAAAACAGTGATGACTTTTTTCAAGGCCAGCCTCCTTTTAAAAAGATAATGAGCCCTCATATTATAGCCAAAGAGAAGAAAAGTAAAACTGGAAAGTTTTGATCAGAAAAGGAAAAATCCCTTTTTTTCATTTTGTGTCAATAATTGAAGAGGAAACTCGCTTTGAGCATCACTGCCCGGTCTTGGAGATAACCCTCAAACCCGAGCTTGCGGGTTTCGTTGTAGATGAAATAGACATTTGCGCCCGGCTTGTAAATCCAGCGGATGAGAAAATTGCAGATGAATAAATCCTCATCGTCGTTCCACTGGAGGTAGGCTTTGGCAAAAAGGTCAGGAGTGAAAGAATAGATGATGCGGCTGGCAGCGATGTTCGTCGTGAAGTGCCCGCCCTCGACAGGCAGATGAAATTGGTTTCGGTCGAAGATGAATTCCAGGTTGAGATTCTTTGACAATTTGAGCATCCCGTTAGCGGTTATCTTGAAAAGGCGGCCATTGTAGAACGGGCCATAGAACAGCTCACTGTGCAGGGCAATCTTCTTGCTTTTATCCGAATCGAAAAAAGCAAAGAAATGATTGAAAGTGTACTGTCCTGTGGGAATAAAAACATTTTCCCTTATCTCAAAGTCCTCATCAAGGTACTCATAATTCTGGATGTAGCCCAGGAAGAGCTGGCTTCCATTCTGGAAGAGGCTGAAGACGCCGCTAATGATGTTTCTCGACTCGACCCGGCCGGCATGATTTTCGATATAGGTCAGATTATTGAAGAGAAATGCCTGGCGAATGTTGAGGATGTTCGGCCTGGGGCCGATGCCAAAATTTGCCCTGATCTTGCGAATATCAGTTCTGGGGATAAAGCCTGTCTCTGCGTTGAAGTTTTCGCCGATATCCGTGTAACTCATCTCTCCCAGCCAGAAATCGCTTTCATAGACTAAATCCATGTTGGCCGCCCAGTCCTTACCTCTCAAATCAGGAGAACCCGTCTTGGCAGCAAAGCCTCCCATCTGGAACGACTGCCCGAAGGCCAGGTTGAAATCGAGTCCTGCGCCACGGTTGTAATCGGAGCTGTCAAGAGAATCTTTGCTCAAGAGCATGATTCCGGCCGTCGATTTGCGGAGTAAATCTCTCTTGAGGCGAAAGACAGAAAAATTCGTTCTCTCAATCTTGATCTCCTTTTCGTCTTCGATGTAGGAAGTCCTTTCTGTCAGGATATCGAGAACTCCAAGGTCATAGCTTCCGGCCTTGCCGCTGATTCTGACTCCACCGATCAAAGGAATCTCTCTGCCGTCCTCAGAAAGCCCGACACTCCGGCTGAAAAAGAAGAGAGTTGATGGCGGCTCATTCTCACGGTATCTTTCCCCAAGACGGAAGATGTCAGCCCCTTCAAGGAAAAATCCTCTTTTTTCCGGAAAGAAAAGGTCAAAGCGAGTCAGGTTGAACTGCTCCTGGTCAGCCTCAACCTGAGCAAAATCAGTGTTGACGGTGATGTCGGAGGTCAGGCTTGAAGTCAATCTATACTTGAGGTCGAGTCCCAAATCTGCGGAGCTTCGCAGAGAGGCTTCACCCTCATCCTGAAGGCCGCCTCCGATTAAATAAGGCATGAGCTGGACTCGCTCGCCAGGATTCAGGTCTTTCAAGCCGGCAAGATGGCCGAAGTAGGAGACTTTGTATTTTCCGAACCAGCCAAAATCGCGAAGCACAGGTGTCCAGAAGCTCTCTTCTCTGTTTCGGGCTATGTGCCGTCCAAAATTGACCCCCCAGGACTGATTCTGGCTTTTTTTGAAGCGGAGAGCGTGGAAGGGAATGGCTATCTCTGAAGTCCAGCCGCGCTTGACCTTCCTCACCTTCGCTATCCAGATGCCATCCCAATCCCAGTTGAGATTGCTGCCATCATCCCGGATCAGGCCATCCCGCCTTGCTCCTAAAGGATTGATAGCAAAATAGAATGCATTTCGGTGGTCATGGAAAGCGTCGATAAAGATTTCCAGATAGTCGTTATCCTGGAGCAGCGCATCGCGCCTCATCTCATTGGCCACAAGTTTATCTGGCCGGCTGTCAGAGCAGAAAGCGCCGATATAAAGATAATCGTCATCATAAAGAATCCTTATCTCTGTCGGTTCAGTGGCAGGCTCTCCTTCTTTCGGCTCCCTCTGGATAAAGTTGGCAATCAGCGGGGCCCTCTTCCAGGAATATTCATCGAGATAGCCGTCGACGTTGATCGGGTCCCGGGTTTTTAAGGCAGTGGATTGCCGCGGGCTGGAATCAAGGCCATAGACGGATGAGAAGAAAAGGAAAGAAGACAGAAAGAAGAAGAAAAAGGGAATTTTTCGTCTTTTAATCTTCGCTCTGTGGCCCATGCTTCAGAATCATCTCTTCATCTCGGATTTCAAAATAAAAAATATAAATAAAACTGGTCCAAATTACCAGAACTTTTCTTCATGCTTGTTATACGAAGTCAATCTCATCTGGTTTATTATTTGACTCATCCAAATACACTAGGTGCCTTTACTTTGCCATTCGTTGCACTTGCATTAAAAAGAGCGAGGTTTTAGAAAAGGATCTTAGCTTTGCCTCTTGATTGAGTAATCCCGCTTGGGCTCAACAGTTTTTAACTTAGTCAAAACCTTCAGAGCTTTTTTGAAGCTTTCGTACTCTGCTGAGCATTCCTGGCAGAGGGCCAGATGCTTTTTTAAAGATCCCTTTATTTCCCGGTTGAGCTCCTGGTCATAATATTCTGAAAAAAGTGACCTGACTTCCTGGCATTTCATAGTTCCATTATCCCTTCACAAAGGCAGCGATAATCCTTAACAAAGGCCTTGCACTTGGAGTTAATAAAATGATTGCGCAATATTTGCCTTGCCCGATGAATCCTCGTCTTGGTATCGCTCATACTTAGACCCAGAATTTCTGATATATCTTTATAACTTAAACTCTGAAGATCCCTGAGGACAAGAACAGCCCTGTATTTTTTGGGGAGATGCTGCTGCAAGCTATGGAGGATACACCACTGCAGCTCCCTCCTGATCACAATTCTCTCAGGTGCTTCATCGCTGGAGGGAACTCTGATTTCCTCCAGGCAGATGGAGACATGGGGAGGCCTGCGCCGGATTTTCTGGCGGAAAAGGTTAAGGCCGATCTTGCTCAGCCAGGTGCGAAAGCTTGCTTCATAGCGGAAACTTCCCAGCTTGCGGTAGGCAGAGATGAGTGCATCCTGAGTCAGGTCATCGGCAGTGGCCTCGTCGCCCGTGAGCTGATACATCAAATTGAAGATAAACCTCTGCTCCCTGAAGAGAAGCTCATCCAATGCCTGGCGGTCGCCGTTTTTTGCCCTTTCAATCAGGGCAATCTCCGCATTATTCATCGTCCGTTCTCTTTTTATAGATGCCTCCTTCCCTCAAGAAGTTTCATCAAATTATAACTTGATTGAAATTTTTTTTAAACTTTGTTCGCTTTTTTCATATCTCCTATTGAGTCGAAAGCCAAAAATATGTAAAAAGAGAAGCGATGATAGAAATGAATTTTTTTACATCAGGTCTACAATATTCAGGAGCGAAGATGAAAAAGAGATGTCAATGGGTTCCGGATGAGCCTCTTTACATCAGAGGATTCAAATTCGTCGGCTCGACAATCTGCTATGCTTTCATGCAGGCCGTAGGTCTGGTCAACGACCATACCGTTGATTGCTTCCGGTATAAGAATATGTCGAAAGAATAAAGAAACGTAGGCGAAGAAAGATAACGGAAGAAAAAATTGAAAAGCTTAGAAAAAGAATTTAAAAAAATCTAAGCGCACCTCTTGAGGCATGAAGCATGGGCTATGAGTAATGACTTTTTAGTCTATCAATATCAGTGATATGTAGGAGCAGGGCAGGTCTCTGGATTTCACGACCTCGAGTGAAAATCCGCAATTTTTGGCCGTCTGGTAAACATCAATTCCGCAGGCCTCCATCGAGGGCCTTGCCAAGCGGGGATGCTGGCAAGGCTTGCTGAGGTCGCAGCTTCGGCAGAAGCTGCAGGGGCCAGCAGTCAGGCCAAAGGCCTTATAATAGCCATCCAGGAATATTTCACGCTCAAGTTCAGCCACAGTCTTTCTAAGTTTTTTAAATACTTTATCCTCATCAGCGGGAAGAATATTTTCAATCTGCATCAGAAGACCTTGAGAATATTCATCGAGCATTTTCTTCGTGAATTCAGGTGTCGGCGAGTATGGAGGACAGGTCAGGCACTCTCCATAGCCTCCGCAGCCAAACTGGCACTTCATCCTCACCCAGTTTCCTACCACCACCTTTCTGACATCGACGATCTTTGCTTTCGAGATTCCCATCAACGTTGCTCTTTTTACGTAGATTTCCAGCTTAGACATCCCAATCCTCCACAAAAACAAAAATATTTTATACGAATTTTCTAGTTTATCAACGAATCCATGCTGTGAAAAGAGCCTAATTCCATGGCTGAAACTTTCTTGTAGTTTTTACATCTATAATAATGGAGCTAAGCATATCAATCAGAATGTAAAAAACTATGAAAAAAAGGAGGCAAGACCATGACAAGAATCGGAATTATCTCTTGTGCCAACACAACCAAAGTCCTTGATTGTCCGCTTTCTCCCTGCCTGAGGGATTTCTACGACAGAAAGGGAGAATTCGCCCGCTACAGGCAAGCCGAGCTAGAACTTGCTGGAGTCATTTCCTGCCCAGGGTGCATGGGAGGGCTTGCACCGGAAGCTATCCTCTCCAGGGCTCATTCTCTTGTCCACTATGGAGTAGACGCCATCCATCTAACCTATTGCATGAAGGTTCTCTGTCCTTATGTTAAAATATACAAGAAAATTTTGAAGGACAAATATCCAGAAATAGAAGTCATCGTTGGCACCCATGAGCCTCATGATCCGGTTGAGGTTTTAAAAAAATCGATCTCTGATTTTCTGAAAAAAAAAGTAGGAGAATGCATCATCCCCTGAAAGAATTATTCCCAATCTGGTGATAATTATGAAATTGTTCGATAATTACAGGCTGTCAAGAAATTTTCCGGGCTATATTCCCTAAAGGAAAAGTTGGGAAAAAGATATTTTCTCTATATAATAGATTTATTATTTCTTCTATGCTTATTATTCTTATTGAGCTCGGAGAGTGGCTTTGCTTCGTTCTCAGAAAATAGTGGTTTAGAAAAGATGGAGAGCAGAATCTATCTCATCCCTGTCGGCCCTATCGAAAAGTCGATTCTCGAGCCCTTGGCCAAACAATTGGAAAAAGCCTTCGGCTGCGCTTCAGAAATTCATCAAGGCCTAGACCTTCCTCAGGAAACCTACAACGAGAGGCGAAAGCAATACTCTTCCAGTCAGATACTGAAGAAAATTCGTTCTCTCCTGGAAGTCAAAAGGCACGACAAAGTGTTGGCCATAGCCGATGTCGACCTCTATGTCGAGCGGCTGAATTTTGTCTTCGGCGAAGCCGAGCTTGGCGGACATTTCGCCATCATCTCCCTCGCCCGCCTCCGCCAGAGTTTTTATGGACTGCAAGAGAACAAGGCCCTCTTCATGGAACGAACTTTAAAGGAAGCTGTCCACGAGTTGGGCCATGTCTATGGGCTGCAACACTGCCCTGATTCAAGCTGCGTGATGTATTTCTCCAACAGCCTGATGGATACGGATAGAAAAAGAGCCTCGTTCTGCTCCCGTTGTGGAAACAAACTTGAAAAAATAAATTTACAGTAATGGATACTAAGAAGACAAGTTTTTATAATCACCAATATTGGAGTATTTCTAATAAAAATTCAAAGAGAAAATATTTCTTTGACTTTATTCTTTAAAAAGTGAAAAGTTCGCTGAAGAACCCTTTTCTGGAGGATAGGTGAGTATCCTGTTCTCGACCCGGGCGAAACGAGTGAGCTCATGTTTTTTGAGAATATCTGGTTCGACGATGTGCCAGACCTCATGACCCAGACTGAACAGATAATCAGAGACTAAGCGCCTGTGACATCTCCAGTAAAACTTTTCAGCGCACATGTAGGCCGCTATCCCTTTTTTGGCATAATCAATCAACCTGTTCACCGCACTCTTGAAAGCATCGCTCATCATGTAATCGGCATAGATGCGGAATCCTTCCCTTCCCCAGCCCATGTTCGGAGATTTATCTCCAAGTCCGTCTGACTTTTTTCTATATCCTCCCAGCTCTCTGCCCAGCCAGAGGTATTGAATACTGCTCGTGGACAAGCTCGTCTCGAGGTTTTCCCTGTTAAATTGAGGATTTTTTCTGGAGACAGGAAAGGCACGGATATCAACCAGCACTTCAACCCCGAATGCCTTTAGCGCCGAGAGGAATTCCTCGATGCTTCTCGTTGAATGGCCGATGGTGTATATTTTCAAGCCTCTTCTCCTGGCACTTTTCCCTGAGCGAACTTTTTTCTGCACTATGGGCAACCAAGGCGCTCTAATATTTTTTTAATCATATCAAAAATCTTCAGTCTGCCTCAATGATCGAATGCGAAAGAGATGGCCTATGAGGGCTATTCAAAGCGCAGCGCATCCACCGGATTGGCCAGGGCAGCCTTCACAGCCTGGAAGCTCACCGTGATGAAGGCAATGACCAGGGCCAGAGAGGCTCCCAGGAAAAACATCCAGAGGCCGATCGAAATCCGGTAGGCAAAGTTCTGCAGCCAGCGGCTCATGGCGAAGTAAGCCAGGGGCCAGGCAATAATGTTGGCAACGATCACCCATTTCGTGAATTCTTTGGAAAGAAGCAGGGCAATATTCGCCGCCGAAGCTCCTAGAGCTTTGCGGATTCCGATCTCCTTTGTCCGCTGCTCGGCGGTGAAGGCGGCCAGGCCAAAAAGGCCGAGGCAGGCGATGAAGATAGCCAGAAAGGAAAAAGCACTGAAAATCTGAGAAAGCCTTTCCTCGGCCCGATAGAGCTTGTCAAAATTCTCGTCTAAAAAGAAATAGTCAAGAGGCCGGCCCGGAGAATATTCCTTCCACTTTTCCTTCAGGAAGGAAAGAATTTCCCTGACATCCGCCTGGCCAAATTTCATAGAAATAAAATAGATGTAGCGTTCATCCGGACGAATGGAAAGAACAAGAGGCTCGATTTTCTGATGCTTGGAACGGAAATGGAAATCTTTCAGAACACCGATAACGTAGCCGCTGCCTCTATCCAGGTCAGTGAGCTTCTTTCCTGCGGCGCTTTCCCAGCCGAACTCCCTTGCCGCCGTCTCATTGATGATAAAGGCTTGGCTGGCGTCTGTCTGAAAATCCCTGGAAAAGTCTCTCCCTTCTTTCATTTCCATTCCGAAGGTCTTGATGAAATCGTAATCCACAAAGACATTGCGCAGCGTCAAAGACTTCTTATCTTCAGCCCCTTCAGGAACAAAAAGGCTTAGGCTGGGGTTGATTCCTGGAAAACTGGTTGAGCCGGTGACACTCACCGTGCCCGGCTTCTGGAGAAGATCTCGCCTGAAAGGCTCATACCTTTTCCGCATTTCAGGCTGATCGACACGGATGACGACCACATGCTCTTTATCAAAGCCCAATTTTTTATTGCGAATGAAATCAAGCTGGCTGCGG
>CAZJXZ010000029.1:0-2365 GCA_964549955.1 uncultured Eubacteriales bacterium | reverse complement strand
AGCTGGCTGCGGTCAGCACCCAGAACCTTCCTCACCCCAACTTCTTTGGCGCGGTTCGAAGAGCGGGCTGTGGCCAGGTTCATAAAATTGATGCAGGCGATGAGCAGGATGAAAAACCCTATGCCTGAAAAAATATAGATATATTTGATATCGCCGTTGGGCTCGATCTCATAGCCCAAATTAGAATGGAGATGGATTTTGGTCAGGGGCTGGAGATAGAAAGTCCATGCTTTGGCTGCCTGCTCGTTTCTATTCCTCAGAATAAAATCAGGGAGCTTCTTCTCCAGCTCTGAAGGGGGATAATCCCTGGGAAGAATAAGATAGGTATAGCAGGACCAGGCCCACAATTTTCCGTATCTCGGGTTTTCGGCCTCCTCAGTAGCCATCGAAGCCAGAAAATCGAATTTCAGGTGTGAATTGTGAGGAATGTTCTTTAAAATTCCGGTGATTTTGAAATCCCGATTGTTGTCGATGGTCAGGGTTTGACCAAGAGGGTCTTCTTTTGCAAAGTATTTCTCGGCCATCTCCTCGGTAAGGACAAGAGTGTAAGGCTCTTTAAGCGCGGTTTTCGGGTCGCCTTTAACGAGGGGAAAGGTGAAAACATCAAAAACATTGGAATCGGCATAAAAAAATCGCTGCTCAAGAAACTGCCTGCCTTCTCTGCTGATAAGGATACTCAATTGAGGGTCGAACCTGACCGCATTCAAAACCTCTGGAAACTCCTCCCGCAGCTTGGGAGCCACAACAGGAAAAATGAGAGGGTAATTGACCAGCTCATCATTGCGCCTTTCTATTTTTGCCACGCGGTAAATCTGCTCTGCTTTCTTGTGGAACTTGTCATAGCTCAGCTCGTCCTGGACGAAAAGGACGATCAGCAGGCAGCAGGCCATTCCCAGGGCAAGCCCGAGGACGTTGATCAGCGAATAGAGCTTATGCCTCAGCAAGTTTCTGAAGGCGATTTTCAGGTAATTTCTGAACATGACGTCTCTCCTCTAATCTCTCCTAGAGCCCAATCTCGATCATGCTCCATTTCCGGGCTTCTAAAGAGCAATTTGCGTGCCAAGATTGCTTCCTATCAAGCAGGGAGAAAAGGGCTGAAAGACCTTTCTAAAAAGTGTCCACAATCAAGACAGAAGGTGTGCGCCAGCGGACATCAGCAAAAATTCTTTACAGAGGCGAGGATAGAGTTTCAGTTGCCCAAGATGCCAACAGGGAAACTGAGGCAGCTCTTATTTGGCATTAAACTTGCATTTTCTCCTGGGATGACATCGACTTTGCCTTCCGTGCCAAAACCTGTTCCAGAATACTTTGGAGCTTATATCACAATAGGGATTTAAGGAATGGTGTCACAAAAAAATTCTCTTTCGATTCATAGAATTTTTAGATTTGAAGGAGAAAAAAATGAGATGTTGGTTGAAAATGTTCATCGTGTTCTTAATTCTATTCCTGCTCTCAGTTCATGACTTAACCTTACAGCCAAGTCAACCGCAAAAGTCCGAAGAGCTCATCTCTCTCATCAAGCAAAGGTCCGGCCTCGAGCTCAGGCTCGAGGACATCGGCTGGTCATGGAAGGAGGAAGACATTAAAGGCACCACGGATGATGGGGAGATAACCTTTTCCGACACAAAGTGGCTGATGTACCTCATCCACTGGGGGCCGATTCAGGTGCAAAAAGTTACGGTCGATTATGTCAAAGAAAGGATGCTCAAGATGTGGGGAGTAAAGTTCGAATTCACGGGAAAGGAGGGAATGACCAAGGTTTCAGGTCATGATGCAGCCTGGGCTGAGGCATACGGAACAAGCAAATCCTTCTACACCCGGTTCATCATCTGGAACTGCCCTGAAAGCGGCCGCGAATTCATCGCCGACACCAACTATAACCTCAGAAGGAAAACTCCTAAGGAGGATTTCGAGAAGGAGATGCTCTCAGCCAGGACTGTTCAATGCCATCCAGGAGCTTTGACAGAGCGGTCTCCAGAGCTTGCCAAAAAATTCGAATCGGACAAATACGGATTCTCTTTCTACTATCCTGAGGAATGGTTCATCTCCGACAGCCCTTACTATGTCCCCTTCCCGCAGTACGAAGGAATCAGGGGCAAGGAGATGGGCTCTTTGCTGGGCCTCTGCTCCGACGAGAACATCTCGGTGACACTCAGATGGTCGCCGCTTGAAGAGAGCAAAAAGGAAGAGATGGTCATGGGGATTGAGCAGAAGAGCCTGGAGAATCTGACCAAAGAGATTCAATCTCGAAAAGAGCTGGATAGTTTTGAGAATTATGGGATAGAATATTTCACGGTCAATAACAGGAAAATCGCCAGGATATGGGGAAGATGCCAGTTCAAGGAGCCTGAAAACGAACAGCAAA
>CAZJXZ010000028.1:0-17071 GCA_964549955.1 uncultured Eubacteriales bacterium | reverse complement strand
ATCACGGCCGGTTTCATGAAGACGCGCTTGAGGTCAGCTTTCTTATCGAATTTTTCAGCTTTTTCTACCCCAAGGAGTCCAGGGACATAGAGCGAGAGGACACTTAAGCAGGCAATTACGGCTACGACTTTGAGTGTTTTTTTACTCATGTAAAAAACCTCCTTGTAGTATTTTAAAAACGGCTTGAAGAGAGAAAGAAAATGGGATTTGCTGTTTGTTAGTTCCCTATTTACCTAAGTCTCCCTCCAAGGCGTTCAATTATTACTAAAATATATTAAAAAAATTGTCAAGCTTTTTTTTATATAAATTATTAATAAAAAAATAATTAATTATAGACCAATTCATTTTAAATCTTTTTATATGACAAAAATTTTCATTATTTTAGTCGCTTCTGGACGAAATAAATTGAATTTTTTTTCATTTTTATCTTTTTGTTTTTGCCTTTAAAATTTTTATGCATTTCCTTTCCGTCTATATATTGTATTCTTCAATTATATTAGTCGTACATATAGCGTTTTTTTTGAAAAAATGAATTTTGACGCTCCTCCTCTTCTCACTAGTGATTATTTGATTCTTCTCTTCTTTAAATTTGGCTTTGGCGAAAATATTTTTGTTAATTTATAAAAAAAGATGCGAAAACTGAATAACCAGCGAATTTTTCTTCAATTTTCCTTATAAAAAAATAAATTATTCAAGATGATTATGACACCAATTTTTTATAAAAATTACAGTCAAACCTGTTTTCTTGGCAATTTTTCTAAAATGCTAAAGAATAGGCCTTTGAGCAATATTTTTGCATATCGCGTTGGGTAGGAGGGCAGAAAACGATTGATTAGGATATCTATTTTTAGGGAAAAAATATGAAGGAAAGCTTATCTAATCTATGATATTTCGCCCTTTTTATAGAAATAATTGATCTCCCACTCTGCGGTGGATGGGCTGTCAGAGCCGTGGACTGCGTTTCGTTCGACTGAAAATCCAAACATCTGGCGCAGGCTTCCTTCTTTTGCCACGGCTGGGTCTGTAGCCCCCATCACTTCACGCCAACGGGAGATGATGTTCTCCCCTTCAAGGACCATGACCACGATTTCTCCAGAGGACATGAAGTCTGTCAGGCTTTGGTAGAAGTGTTTGTCTTTGTGCACAATATAAAAGCCCTTGGCTTCCTCTTTGCTGAGATGAAGCATCTTCAGGCCTAAAATTTTAAATCCTTCCTCT
The DNA here is from genome assembly GCA_964549955.1 of uncultured Eubacteriales bacterium. Taxonomy (GTDB): domain Bacteria; phylum Acidobacteriota; class Aminicenantia; order Aminicenantales; family Aminicenantaceae; genus CAZGMN01. Next base: position 15,853 of record CAZJXZ010000028.1, on the reverse strand, counting down.
TCGATTCTCTCGATGATTTTGCCTATTATTTTTTTCTTTACGGCGTCGGGCTTGATGATGGCTAAGGTTCTCTCCATCATGATTGCTCCTCTTCGGTTCAAATTCATCCATTGATATATCTTAATCTCTGGCTCGAGTCAACCTTCGTTGACAGGTCTTGCAGCCCCCAGTAAAATGGAATTCCATGACAGAAAAAGAGAAGAGCCGGCAGAAATTGAGAAATTTTGCCCTGGAAGAGGGGTTCTCTCTTTTTGGGGTCGCCGATATCACGGACATAAGAGAGCAGTTCCTGCTCGATAAAAGCCTGAAGAGCCAATTCCCAAGCGCAATATCTCTCGGCAAGCGGCTCCTTGGCTCTGTCCTGGAAGACATTCTGGACAGGCCCACTGCGCTTTATTTTCACCATTATCGCCAGGTTAATTATTTCATGGACAGGGCGGCTTTTCTCATATCTACGTATATCCAGGAACTCGGCTTTAAGGCTCTTCCTCTTCCTGCCTCCCAGATAATCGATTGGGAAAAACAGAGGGCGCATGTTTCCCATAAGAAAATTGGCTATCTGGCTGGCCTGGGATGGATTGGCCGGAGCAACCTTCTCGTCAATCCTGAATTTGGCGCAAGATTCAGGCTGGTCTCGGTGCTGACCGATATGCCGCTCGAAGCCGATAGGCTTTTGAGCAAAGACTGCGGTAAATGCCGGAAATGCCTTGAGCCTTGCCCAGCTCAGGCCATAAAAGAACAAAAAGAGGATTTTGACCACTGGGGATGTTTCGAAAAGCTCAAAGAATTCAGGAAGATGGGGATTGTCAGCCAGCATATCTGCGGAGTCTGTGTCAAGGCCTGCTCAGGCCCTCGCCGGGATTAGAAATTAGAATTTCCATTATTTTATCTTCTCATCGGTTTTTGGAAGAAAGGTGGTTTAAAAGACATTTTAGTAATGAAAGAGGGAGGAATTAAAGAAATTATCCGGGTCAAATCATAACAGAAGCGTATCTGATGCCGTGATAATATTTATTCTCTTCACAAAGAAGGAAGAGTTGCTTCTTTTAGCCGGATTCGATGAAAAAAAGTTAGTTATTTGATAATCCTGCTGAGCTCCATGGCTTTTGTGGAGATAACGACCTTGTTTTTCCCGGATTGTTTTGCATCCAATAAGGCCTCATCGGCAAGCTTTGTCAACTCCGTGGCAATTTTTTCATAGTCTGTTGGAATTATCTTATCCTTGCTGCTGCCGCCTCCTGTCAATGCACTCTCCAGGTAATAGAAACTGGCAACTCCCGCGCTAACAGTCAGATGAACTTTATCCCCCTTTGGGTAGAATTCCAGCTCACTTGAGATTTTTCTAATCCTTTCGGCCACGATGCCTGCCTGGGAAGCATTTGTTCCGGGCAAGATAACGGCAAATTCATCTCCTCCATACCTTGCAGCCCAGTCTGCATCTTTTCTGAGGGTGTTGGATATGGTCTGCGCAGTTTCTCTTAAAATTTTATCCCCTTCGAGGTGAAGGTAGAGCTCGTTGTACTGCTTGAAATTATCGATATCGACCATGATAACCGAAAGGGCGCTTCTCCATATTTCGGCTCTTTTAATCTCTGGAGGAAGATTGTTGTTAAAGTATCTTCTATTGTACAAGGTCGTCAATTCATCGGTTATCGAAAGCCGGTGGACTTTTTCCTCGAGCTTTTTCCTTTCCGTGATGTCTTCGATAACAGTATCGTAATATACAGTTTTTCCCAGGCTGTCCTTTACTGCGCTTGAGATGATCGATGCCCAGAATTGGGTTCTATCCCTTCTTACCAGAGATCTATCGAAGTTCTTTACAAAGCCTTTCTCTTCGATATTTCTTATAAAAGTTTTGTAGTCATCCGGATTTGGAAATAAAGATGAGATTCTTACATTAAAGAACTGAGCGCTGTCGATGTAGCCAAACATCTCCAAGGCAGCAGGGTTGACTTCAATAATTTTTCCGTCGGGTGTTGCCCTGAAGATTCCAATCTTAATGTTGGTCACTAAGTCTCGATACTTTTCCTCAGATTCGCTGATTTTTTTTGCCAGCTTGTGTTTCTGGATCACTTCGGACATCATGTTGGCAAAAATCTCCAGAGGCCTGACTGTCTCCTCGGTAGGGATGAGACCGCTCTTGGATTCATCGACTGAAATAACGCCTATCATCTTTCCCTTTGTGTCTTTCATCGAGACCAGCAAATTGTCCTCTTTGTGCCAGAGCCCTTCTTTGTCCGGGTATGATGTTTCTCCGTAGATAACGGCTTTTTGGTCCAGAATATTTTTTAAGGTGTGAGGGATATAGCAGGAATTTTTTCCGATTTTGATGCCCTTTCTAAAATATTCCAGATATTTTTCTCTCGGCATTCGAATTTTCTTCACTCTTTCTAGGTCAGCTCTTTTGACACCTTTGTGGCCGATGATCTCCCGATAGGGAGGTGTGTCGATGAAATAGGATATGAGGACTCTTCGATAATCTGAAATATCGATGACCGCTTGAGCGATGCGGTCGAATAGCTTCTCCTCATCTTTGATGGATAATATGTCCGCCGATATTTCGGAAAACCTCTCAAGCTGGTGCAATATCTCGCTTATTTTTTCTTGCGCCTTCTTCGCCTCTGTTAGGTCTGCGACCATGGCTATAGCCATTGGCTCGCGCTCTTCGAGAATGGAAGGGAAGATGAAGCATAAAATGTGCCGGCTATCTCCTGACTTTGCTCTGGTTCTCCATTCTGTAAGGGGCGAGGGTTTATTATATTGGATGGCTTTCTTTATGTGTGTTATGAACTCTTTTTCATCGGATTCGCTGAGAAGGAATTCCTTTAGCGTTTTCCCTTTTGCCTCCCTCTCCGTGAATCCGAATAGTTTTTCTGAGAATTGATTCCAGAAAATGACCTCGCCGTTGATATTGTATCCTTGAACAGCGATATTCTCCGCGCTGTTCAGGACCGACATGAATATTGACCTTGTGTCATGAGCCTTCTTGTAAAGTTGATTGATTTCTTGATTCGCCTTTTTTTGTTTGCTGATTTCTCTGGCAATCCACAGCAGGGTAGCCGGTTTGCCGTTTTCGTCTATGACCTTTATGAGTTGAATCTCCAAGGGAATTCGATTTCCGCCCGAGTCGGCCAGCTCTACTTCCAAGGGCGGAATGTTTTCATTTTTAAAATCATCTTGAAAAAGTTTCTTAATAGAGTCTTGGTGTTCAGGCGCAACGATGGTCTCGAGATTGCTTTTTTGCAGTTGAGAAATGGGCAACCCCGTTATTCTTTCAACAGTTTTATTGATAAATAAGAAATTTCCCTTAAGGTCAGTGGAAAAAAACATATGAGGAGATTTGTCGATAAACGTTCGATAATCTTCAATCGATTTGTTAAAAATTGTCTTCATCCTGCTATCTCTCAGGTTAATTGAATTTAAATTGGATTACCGTGCTTTCTCTCACCTTCCAATGTTGTCAAACGTAAAAATTAACCTTTTTTCTTTCTTAAAGGATAATAATTAATAGCAGAAAATTAGTAAATCGCCTTCTGGGATGAAATTTTAAGAACACTTCACTCCTTTTATTTAATCTTAAGGGGTAAGGTCAATTCACCTCAAAAAGCTAAGCATGCTGCCTAAAAAAGACTCTCATAATTTGCGTATTAATCGCGCTTAAAATAAATTTTTTTTCCAAAGCAGGCAGCTCCCCCTGGCTTCTTTACTTAATATTTCCTAGGATTAATTATCTCGGCCCACTGGTTTAAGAAAATAATCTAAACTTCGCTAAATGTCAACCTTTTGTGCGTCTTAGATGTTTCCTGCGTCTTATGAGTTTTTATTTGATTTTGCCCAGAATTTGGATTATTGACTCAGATAAAGATTTGTCCACCACTCCGGCTGACCCTTGAGCCATCTGTCGAACCAGGCCAGTATGGTCTTTGTCCAGATTATTCTCTTGTTATAAGTCAGAATTAGATGATTCTGGTCTAGAATCTGGATGTATTCCACTTCTCTGCCAAGGATTTTTAACGCAGTGAAAAGTTGGGTGCTTTCCCCGGGTGGGACATTGGTGTCCAGAGAGCCATGAAGAAGAAGGAGGGGAGTTGTGATCTTATCCGCATTGAAGATAGGGCTTTGGTTGACATAGATGTCTTTCCTGCTCCAGGGGAAACTGTTTGCTGCGGCATAGGCACTGTAAGAGTAACCCCAGTATCCTTCTCCCCAATAGCTGGAAATTGAGCTTATGCCAGCATGGGCGATAGCGGCGGCAAAGATATTGGTGCGGGTGAGGATAAGCATGGTCATAAATCCGCCGTAAGAAGCTCCGATACAGCCTACTCGCCGCGTATCAACGAATGGATGGGCGGCTAAGAACTTTTTCACGCCATCGATGATTTCGTCGGCAACGATAAAACCCCAGTCGTTGACATGAAAGGCAGAGAATTCCTGTCCGTATCCTGTTGCCCCGCTCGGCTGAAGGACATAGACGATGTAATCTTGGGCGGCATACAGATTTTTAGGGTAGCGGCCGCCGAATTCCCGATAGACAGGAAAGGTGCCCCCGTAGTAATTAACGATACAGGGATATTTTTTGCTGCTATCGAAATCAGGAGGGTAATAAACCCGTCCTTCGATTTCGCGGCCCCGCTTGTTTTTAAAGGACCAAGGCTTCACTTCTCCGAATTTAACATCAGCATAATCCTCTTTGGCCGGGTCATGGAGCAACACGCTTTCCTTTTTCGCAATATTCAAAATATATGCTTTGGGAGGCGAAGTTGCGCTGGACCCTCTATAAATAGCCAAGGGCTTTTTCTCGGCTATGGATATTCCATCGATGACCTCAACAGCGCAGTCAATGAGAGAAAATTCTTTTTTATCCAGGTCATACCTGTAGAGGCGACGAAAGTCGCGGTCTGTGGTGAGAAAGTAAATATAGTTTTCAGATTTGGGCCAGAAAGCCTCGTCGATCGAAGGATTAAAAGCTTTAGTCAGAGGTTCGACTTCATTGGTCAGCGGATCGAACAAATAGGCCTGTATATCGTATTCATTAGGAATCATCCCTTTTAGAATGCTAACTCCCACATCTCCAAAAGCCGTGGGGCCGCCGAGGATGAGAATCTTTTCGGATCTTGGCGACATCTGGGCGCTCCAAAACCATTTTCCTTCCCACAGCAATTTGGATTCCAGTGTTGTCAAATCGAGTGAGTAAAGTTCGGTTTTTGAATAGGGACGCTCGGAGTAATCGATGATTGACCTGGAGAACAGCAGCTTTTTTCCGTCAGGACTGATAGCGTTTAGAGAGGTCGAGAGTTCTCCTGCTGTTAATCTTTGTCGACTTCCATCAGGAAGGGAGATTTTATAGAGAAAACTTCGATTTCGCCAGCCAGGCTGTCTGTCGGCAAGGCTTAAGAATCTGTCGGTCCCTGTCTCTTCCGGCTCCCTTTTCTCTGTGACTGAGTAGATGATGAAGGTTCCATCAGGAGACCAGACATGGGTTCCGAGGTCTTTGATATTCTTGAGAATGGGTGTAGAGGCTCCTGATTCCAAGTCGACTATCCAGATGGTTCCCCCTTGCTTGTTGTAGCTTGTATAGGAAAATTTTTTTCCGTCCGGGGCCCAGCTCACTGAAGATATGGACATGCCGCCCCGATAAGTTTGGATTAAGCGGCCGTCTGCAATTTGGTACATTTCCACCCATCCCTCTGAGTCATCACTTGGAGGAAGAGATTGACTTTTGGACAGCACGGCCAGAGTTCCATCAGGAGAGATTGAGACGGCGGTTACCTGGGGGGTGTCGAGGAGATGTCCGATGGTCATTTTGTGTTCAGCCGAAAGAGTGAGAGAAGGAGAGGGAGAGTCAAATTTTTCATCGTAAGAGAGAATCGCCTCGACCGTCCACTCGGAATTCAGTTTTGGGTCGAAGAGAGTTTTAACCAGGAGAAGATGCTTGCCCGTTTCAAGAGCCAAGTCTGCTGATATCTTTTTCTCTTCGCTGGAGATGTTCGCCTTTTCAGATTTGGCAGACCTGGCTCTTCCCACAATTTCTCGGTCAAGATAAATTTGGAAGAGTTGAGGGCTGGTCACAGTGACCTTTGCCTTTGTCCATCTTGAGACATCGATATAGACTCCGAGGTAAGCAGTGGAAGGAGTTGCAGGATTTCCGGCGAGCGATATCCCTTTTTCACCGCCTTGGACCGCTTCCCATCGGGCTGGAGTCCCATCATGCCACTTGATGGAGCTGCCCAATTTTGGATTCAGCTTTGAGATATCAAACTCTTCAAATCGCATCAAATCTTCAGTGGTAAAATCTTTTTTCTTGTCTTCATGAAAGGCAGGAAGCGGGGTTGGGAATGGACCGAGTGAGAGCCACGAGGTTATCGGCTGCTCTTTCGGTTTTTTCTCAGTTTCTTGAGCAAGACCGGAGGAGTGGATCCCCAGCAAAAGCATTAAGAACGTTGCCACAATATAATGTTGAATCATTTTTGCTGTCATTTCTCACTCCTTCTCTTTTTCGATGTTTTCTCTCTGCCTATGATATCTCTTTCTTCATTCTGAGCAAAAAGCTGCCCTCTTTAATTGAGGCTTGAAACTCTTCGTTCTTCACTCATCGCTTGTTCTTCACATACTTGTCGAACCATTCAAACATCTCGGCCAGCACGTGAAGCACGGATTCTCTGGCAGAGTACCCGTGGCTTTCGTTGGGAAGCATGACCAGACGGGCTGTGGCTCCATGTCCCTTCAGGGCATGGAAGAGCCTTTGGGATTGGATGGGAAAAGTTCCGGAGTTGTTGTCATCTTCGCCGTGAATGAGGAGAATGGGCTCATTGATTTTGTCGGCATACATGAAAGGAGAGAGATTGAAATAGACTTCGCGGGCCTGCCACAGGGTTCTTCGTTCGCTCTGGAATCCGAAAGGAGTGAGAGTCCTGTTATAAGCACCGCTTCTGGCGATTCCGGCTACAAAAAGGTCGCAGTGGGCCAGCAGGTTGGCTGTCATAAAAGCGCCGTAGCTGTGTCCTCCGACGCCAACACGTTTGGGGTCAATGATGCCCATTGAATCCAGCTTGTCTATAGCTGCTTTGGCGCTGGATACGATCTGCTCGACAAAAGTATCGTTCATTGTTTTTGGGTCTCCGACCACGGGCATTTGAGCTCCATCAAAGACCGCGTATCCCTGGGTGACAAAGAAGAGCTGGGATGTTCCCCTGAAAAAAGTGAAGCGGTAAGGAGAGCCTCGGACCTGACCGGCAACTCTTGCGTCGCTGTATTCCAAGGGGTATGCCCAGATGACGCAGGGAAGTCTCTCTCCCTCCTTGTATCCAGGCGGCAGATGCAATGTTCCTGAAAGTTCAACGCCGTCAGCTCTAGTATATTTTATTAGTTGCTTCTTCATTCCTGTAAGTTGGGGTGCAGGGTCTTTGAAATCAGTCAGGGCGGCTTTCTTCTTGCTTTTCAGGCTGAGAAGATAATAATTTGGCGGCTCGGTCTTGGATTCGTATCGCGTTATGATCTGGTCTCTTGATTGGCCTGCAAAGTTGATAAAAGCCTCATAGCCACCTTCTCTGCATTGGAATAGCCTTTCTTTTTTCATCGTTTTGAGGTCCATTTTATCCAGGAAAGGCATATCTCCTTTTGGAGATGCTCCGCTTCCAGAGAGATAGATCCAATCCTTATCCTGGAGCAGTATCTGCTCTCCAGTCATAGTTGTCGTCGAAACAGGGGAGCCCGGATCGTTGTAACTGTCCTGGCTGCTGAGATCAAAGATTTTTTTCGCAGCCTGTGCAGGGTCATCGACATTGATGAGATAAGTCGTCGTCCATCTTTTCTTCCAGTCAAATTCTGTGATAAGAGCATTGCCTTCTGGCCTAAGCCAATCAACCCCTGAATAGCGGTGTTGAATCTTCATCACTTCACTTGGATTTTCCTTGAACGGGGCAGAGAGGGTCATGAGTTTATCTCGATGAGGAACTGTCTTTTCAGGATTTCCTTCGTCTAAAGCCTCGACCCAGACGAGAGCCGCAGGCTTGAGCGGCCTCCACTCAACAGACCTGGGTCCCTTGGGAACTCCTTGCACCGGAACTTCATCAGCCAGCGGCAGGTCAGCAAGAAGATGAACTAGATTGCCGTCTCTATCCCATATCTCCCAAGCATGAGGGAATGAGAAGTAAGGGACGCTGTATGAGTAAGGCTTTTTTATTCTATAAACGAGCAGAAAATTCCCATCAGGAGAGGAATTTGCATAGAGATATATCCCTGGCTCACCAATCTTTCTGCTGGTTCCGGAAATAACGTCAATTTCCATTATCTGGGAGGTGGCATAATAATCGAAAAGCTTTTCGTCGTAGGGACAGGTTAGAAGGTCCTGGTAGGTCCATACCGTTGAAAATTTTCCTGATGCCTCCTGAATGTTTGGCCCTGCAGGCACCGCGGGCTTTTCCGGCGGGCTTCCCCGGTTTTCTAAAATAGAATAGACAAGGAGGTGGCGGTTGTCAGGAAGCCAGGTGAAGCCGGAGCCTATTGCGGCATTGATTATCGGCGGCGTGAGGGTCTTGGCTTTGCCCGTTTTTGAATCGACGGCCCATAATTCCAGCCCAGCTTCTGTAAATCTGAGGAATGATATCCAAGAGCTGTCGTAAGACCATCGGGGAGATGAAAGCTTTGCTCCTTCGGGTAGCTCAACACGCTTCACCAGGCCGTTTTTAATGGATTTTATTGTCAGGCCAGTGTAAAAAAATGTCTGCTGGCGGCTGTTATACTTGGGTGTAATCCTTGTTCCGGCAAGTTTGAGCATGGGCTGAGCAAGGTCGGCAATCGAGGGCATGGCTCTGTATTCGGCAAGGAGCATTATGTCTCCTGAAGGGCTGATGATTGCTGTCGGAGGGGGCGGCGCATCGACGATATCGACCACTTCCTTGGGCGGCAGTTTGTAAGGCTCTTGAGCGAGAAGCAAACAGCCGGCCAAGAAGGTAATTGCCAGCAAAGAAACCAAAACAGATTTTCTCATCACTTTTCCTCCTTAAAGCGCAATTTTATTATTGATTCCATCTTTTAACTTTACTAAATAAATAAACCTATTTCAATTTGCTAGGAGGGCAAAGGGGATAGCCTATTTTTTATTATAAAAAGCCGCCTGTCCCTTTTTATATTTTGACAAGGGCTTTAGCTGGCTAATATAATCCACTTCTTCGTGTCTTGTAAGCTTCTAAAGAATGAGCTTTAACACAAATAACACTGATTCTTCGTTGGAGGAAAGATGCGATTTTTTAAATTTTTTGTCTTGGCTGTAATGCTTGAAATTATTCTGTTTTTCAGCTTATCCGGCTGCTCAGGAAAGAAGGTGTCTGCAGACATTATTTTAGTCAATGGAACGATCCACACTGTCAATGCTAAGAATCCATCAGCCAGAGCCTTGGCCATCAGTGGGAATAAAATCGTCGCTGTCTTCAAGGAAGATAGCCAGGCAAAGACATATATTGGCCATAAGACCGAGGTCATAGATTTGGGAGGGAAATTCGTCACTCCAGGAATCATCGACGCTCATATCCACTTTTCGAGCGCGGGCGCTTTGATTAACGATGCCAATTTGATGACAGTCTCTGATGAGCAAGGATTGAGAAAAGAGATAGAAAGAGTCGCAGCGATTCTTGATGACGGCGAGTGGATAACCGAAGGGCTATGGGGTGCCTATGAACAGTGGACTCTGGGAGATGCGGGCGAAATGAAGTTGGGAAGAAAGACAGCCTGGCGGCCGAACCGCTCCATGATTGATGATTTGACGCCGGGCAATCCCTGTTTTCTCTGCCGCTTTGATTTCAAAGAGTGGCTGGCCAACACGTCGGCTCTAAAGGCTGCTGGCTTGGAAAAAGCCAAGATTGAAGGTATGGAGATAGGAAAGGATGGCAAGCCAACCGGCATCATCTTCCGTCCTTCTCCTGCCTTTGAAATAATGGTTAAAGCGCAGAAGCCCAAGTCTCACAAAAGGCTCCTTGATGAAAATCGGGCGGCGCTTAAGGCATTGCGTGAGGCAGGAATTGTCGAAATCCATGACATTGAAACGCCAGCTCAAACCCAGCGCTTCATAGAACTTCAGGAGAGCGGCAAGTTAACCTGCCGCGTCTGGCTGAGGCCAGACCTTTCCCGCGGGGCTAAATTGAAAGAGCAAGGCTTCTTCACAGGGCTTCATCCCAAAACCAAGCAGAGCGATATGTGGCTGCGCTACGGCGCCTTGAAAGGCTACATAGACGGTATCATGGGGACCCATGGCGCCCTATTTTTTGAACCTTACAACGACCAGCCCGAAAACTACGGCCACTGGCGCCAGCACACATCTGATGACCCCAACCTAAAAATAGGAAATATGGAGAAGATGTACCGACTGGTCAAAGCTGGTCTGGAAGCAGGCTTTGTCCCCAATGTCCATGCTATCGGAGACAGAGGGGTGGCGGAGATGCTTGACCTCTACGAAAGGCTGAAGCGCGAAGGAGTGGATTTAAGGGGATTCAGGGTTATTCATGCCCAGGTCATAAGGCCACAGGATTTTTCCCGATTCAAGGCTTTAAATGTCATCGCCGAGGTGAATCCCTACCATATCTCTGATGATATGCGCTGGATGGAGGAGAGAATCGGGCACGAGAGATGCAAAGGAGCCTACGCCTTCAAATCGCTTCTGGATAATGGCGTTGTCCTGAGTTTTGGCTCTGACTGGCCCGGGACAAGCGCTGCTCTCTATCATATGCATCCCAAGTATCTGATTTATGCCGCTGTAACGCGGAAAACAGTCAAAGGAACTCCGGCAGGAGGCTGGTTTCCAGAGCAGCGCATATCTGTTGAGGAAGCGATTAGAGCTTACACCATTAATAATGCCTACGCCGCCTTCGAAAACAGTATCCGAGGTTCATTGGAGCCAGGGAAACTGGCAGACATCACTGTCTTCGACCGCAACCTGCTCGAGATTCCTGAGGATGAGATCTTGAAAACAGAGGTCGTTTACACCATTATCGACGGAAGGATTGTTTTCAAGAGGGACTAGCCAATTTTAATCTGTCTGGCTGACTTTGAACGCTTGGGGCAGCCTTCGATTTGGACGCTGCCTAAAATCCTTCATTTCTAATTTCCAGAGTATGTCTTCCCGACTGAAGCTTTGGAAGTTCATACGCGATTGGTAAGACATCAGTTTCTTCTTCCCCTTTTTACAGGAATTATTAAGGAAGATAATGGAATTTTCTGTCCGGAGAAGGGTTGGCTAGTGTGCAACGATAAATGGAATAATTTTTAAAAGCTGGGTCTCCCAGAAAAAAAAGAGCTGGCTGATTAGGGGGGAATTGGAGGAATACGCTAAGAGGTCAAACATGCGTAATCCTGCCCAGCCAGCCCAGCAGGATCAAAAATTTAGTCGTGGAATCAGAGAAAAGATTGAAAAAAATCATGAAAGAATGGATTAAAATTATCAAGGTTATGAAGAGCAAAAATGTCCTTAAAGCTTGACAGTTTTTATCCTTCCAGAGATGGCAATGGCTATTTTGTAACTTCCCCAAGAATTAGAAATTATGATGGAGGCTAGATTGGAGACCGACCCTTCCGGATAAAATGAAGGATTGTTGTTGGCTTGGATAGAAATTCCTTTAAGAAAGTATTCTCTTTCTCTTCTCCACGCCTTTTGTTCTTCGTCGTATTTCTCGATAGCATAGCTGCCTGGACTGAATTTGACCCTTATGGCTGTCCCTTCGAATATGGCCTTGTATCGAGCATTGACCAAGCAAGAATTTATTTCCCAAACCGCATTTTGCAGCCTGTACTTTGGCCCAAGATTGAGAAATGATGTTGAAGCTATTCCAAACAGGGTGGCCAAAACAGCCAAGGAGACCACTGTTTCCAGGAGTGAATACCCTCTCATCGCATCTCTGGCTGGCATTTTTTCCCTTTCATTCAGAATTCCTTCCATTCAACTGGCTTTAGAAAGGAAATGAAGAGGACAGGCTTTGACGTTTGAGGAGCGTTCAGCTCAAGGATATGATCTTCCAGGTTTTCAAGGAACCGTCCGTCAAAGTTGATTTTTAGGGTGTTTTCATCTGAAGAGAAGTCCGTTGCCTGGAGGCTGCCTAGAATGTGAACGGTCTTCTGTCTTCCCTCTATAGAAAATCCCTTATCCGGGGCGGTGAGGAAGGCCTGAATTTTTAACTTATCAGGGGAATTTCGATCAATGATTATTTTTCCCTCTTTCTCGGTGTTGTCGAGAAAATCCTTCCCTGGTGTGAAAATTGCCAACTCGGAATTTGAATCTTTGATGTAGGGGATTCCTTCTATCCATTTCACTCCCTGACGGATGAGGTGAGAGGAAATTGTGATTTTGTCAGAGGAGACAATCGTCAATTTTACACCGTTCAGAATTGAAGGAATCTCTTCTCTGGTCAGGTGGAATTTCCCTGAGGGATCCTTCAGCCCTCCTCCGAGGGAAAGAATCTCGCCGTTGACGATGATGATTCCCAAGGGAACGAGGTTGTAATAAAAAGTTTCATCGGGTGTGGAAAAGATTGTTTTAGCTTGAGATGGATTGAATCTTAAAGTCCAGCTTTGATTTTTATTGAGAAAGGATAGAACCTGAAAGTTTTCCTCGATGGCCATAACCATTTCCTCCAAATCTCCCTGGATAAATATTCCTCCTAATCCCATATCGTCTTTGATGAGATAGACTCCGTCGGGGACGGGCTCATTTGTTTTTTCCAGGCCAAGAATAGCCCTGAGGAGTGAATTGCTGAAATCCTCCGGGTGAAAAAATCTTATTCTAAGGGCTTTTCTCAATTGATAATTTGCCTTAACTGGAATCAGCTCTTCTTCTGAAAAGAGAGCTTGCAAGGGAATAATATTCTCTTCAACAGGCAAAAGGGATATCCTATTTTTTCCTAAAAAATTTTCCTTCTGGTCACGATCAAGCTTTCTGGCGATAAGCAGGGGGAGAGAGGCAAGAGGGATATTGCCGGCTAAAATTCCCAAAGAAGCTTCAAAGGAAGACTCCTTAATACGATTGAAATTTTTTAGTTTCCCTTTTGAACGAATCACAATTCTGTAAATCGCATAGAAATAATCCTCTGTCTCCAAAAATTCTGCCAAATCAAAATCTGTTATGCTTTCCCATTCCATGCTCTCCCAGCCCTCCGCGGTTCGAAGCGGCGGCTTCGCCCCGAGCAGTTTTTCCAGCAGCTCCGTGCCTTTGCTGCGAGTGTTCTCTCTGAGCTCATAATTTTCTTGAGATGATAAGGGCAAAGGAAAGCTTGTCTGGGAAAGCAAGCTGAGAAGTTGGCTAAAAGCGGATTTTATCCCGTTTTCAGAAGAATAGCTGATGAGAGTTGAGTTTTTCTTATAAGCACTCGATTTAAGATAAATCTGAGAAAGAAAGAGCACGCTTAATCCCAAGGAAGAGAAGATGAGAAAGAGAAATAGGGTGACCAGAGTCATGACGCCCCTCCTTTTCTTGCCTTTATGCTCAGTGTCTGTTGGCCAAAGCCGTGTTCTTTGGATAAACGAAGATTTCATAAAGTCTCTCCTTGCTTGATGTGAGAGAAACAGATAGCCTTGCTAAGTTTACAGTTTTTTCATAGTCATAATTGAATGCCGTGACTTCTTCCAAAAGAGGCTGGGCAGGGCTGGAGTTGACCTTCCTCTTGACTGTTTGGTCAGCGCTCTCATAGAAGAAAGCAGTTTTCTCCAGCAGAATAAGACAAGACTTTTCCTTGGGAAAGGAGAAGCGGAGGGGTGATGATAGGACTATGCTCTTTTTATCTACCGAAGAGATTGACTTGAACTCTCCCTTGGAAGAGTCAAAGATGACGATTTCTCTTTCTCGCTTGATGCCGTCTGTGCTTTCAAGCTGAATCCTTGTCTGGCCTTCGAAAAGATCGGCGACTGGGAAAAGATTTTTGTCATTGCTGAGGATGGTTAAAGCCTGATCGCTTTCGGCTATTCCTTCCAGCAGCCCTAGGTGAATCGGGTCGAGAAGCCCCAAGCCTGCGTGGAGAATGTCGGTTCTTATTCTTTCCAATGCTGAGATAGCAGCCATCTCTGTTTCTTCCTGAATCTTGAGCTTGAGATAGAAACTCCGGCTGAAGCCGAAAAACTCGAGGCTGCAGAGAACGATGACCAGGAATATCGAAAGACTGAGGAGGCTTTCAATCAAGGAAAGTCCCTTTTCCAGTTTTTCTTTCCGGCTGCTCCTGGCGCTATTATCCAAAGGCATTGTCCTAAAATCCGAGTTCTCGGCATAGGAAAAGAGCTATCCTGGTCTTTTTCTGAGGACAGCTCTGGGCGAAGCATTGTATTTCTATTTTTTTCAGGTTAGGAGCTATATCCTCAATCCTCCATTCTCTTTGGTAGGTATTTAATGAATTTTCTTCAGTGATGGCTTCTGTGTAATTAGCTCCTTTAAGCTCCTCACTCTCGTAAGGAAGAGATTTGAGATATTCAAGCTTGGAGGATGCCAGCTCTGCCGACCTGAGGTCGCAGTCAGCCCTCTTCTGGACAAAAAGAGAGTGTATAGTCAGCTGGGCTGTTCCTGTAATAAGAAGAATGACGAGAACAGAAGAGATAAGAAGCTCGAGCAGGGTGAAACCTTGCTGATTCTTTTTAATATATATCGTGCTTTTCTGAATCTTATTCTTGTTCATGCTTTATACGTTCTCATCGAATTTTGAGATGTTTCCTGTTAATTTTCTGCATAAGATGTGCCAGTTTTGGAAGCGGAGATTCAGGGGAAAGAGAGGAATGAGCCGGAAAGATGTCAACGATTGGGGCAGACACAGGACAAATCCAGGAGAATTTTGTCAACAAGCGTTGACAGATGGCTGCTTATTTATTGACTTCTTGAAAGTTCATGTATGGGAAGCATCCGCAAATCCGTGGCGAGGCTCTTGGTCACAGAATAAAAGATGCTTACCCATATATATTTTTTCAATTAGTGTCTGAATCATATGACTAAGGTGAGGAATTTATACAACGGCTAAGCTATAAGATTCAAAGCCTGGCATATCACCGTGGGCATGAGTAAAGCGATCCTATTATATGGCAAATATCAGGGGAGGCAGGGTGAAATTGTGGCCCATTTCCCCACCCCAAAAGATGGATAAAATCACTCTTGACTTTTAGCTTAAATATCAATATATTATAGAAGAATTTTTGGTGAAAACCGTCTAGATTGAAAATTTAATTAGATAAGTTTAAAATAATAAATAAGTTTCTTTCTCGGGTTAGAAAGAAGATAGATCTTTGAAAGAAAAGCGGAGCAGCCTTGATCGATCCGATTTGCCAATTCGGTGCGAAAAGAACTCGCAAGAGTTCTTTTATAATCGGAGAGTTTGATCCTGGCTCAGAGTGAACGTTGGCGGCGTGCCTAACACATGCAAGTCGAACGCGTTTCAGGGGGCAACTCCTAAGATGAGTGGCGAACGGGTGAGTAACACGTGAGCAATCTTCCCTCGAGTGAGGAATAACCCCGCGAAAGCGGGGCTAATACCGCATAACACTCTGGAGCATAAGCTTTCAGAGTCAAAGCCGAAAGGCGCTTGAGGATGAGCTTGCGTCCTATTAGCTAGTTGGTAGGGTAATGGCCTACCAAGGCTATGATGGGTAGCCGGCCTGAGAGGGTGTACGGCCACACTGGGACTGGGACACGGCCCAGACTCCTACGGGAGGCAGCAGTGAGGAATATTGCGCAATGGGCGAAAGCCTGACGCAGCGACGCCGCGTGGAGGATGAAGGCCTTCGGGTTGTAAACTCCTGTCAGAGGAGAAGAATCTCCGAGCAATCGGAGTTGACGGTATCCTCAGAGGAAGCCCCGGCTAACTACGTGCCAGCAGCCGCGGTAAAACGTAGGGGGCAA
>CAZJXZ010000027.1:0-17181 GCA_964549955.1 uncultured Eubacteriales bacterium | reverse complement strand
TAAAAATCTTGTGTTGGGGAATGCGCAAGATGTTTCTCTGGTCGATAACGATCTGACCTTGGGTGGGAATGATTTCTCTGAAAATGACTTTGAGCAGGGTTGTTTTTCCTGAGCCGCTGGGACCGGTGATAAAGACAAAATCTCCTTCTTTAACCTGGAGGGTGATATCAGAGAGAGCCCAGCGGGGGGGCTGGTATTGTTTCCAGACGTGGTAGAGTTCAATCATTTTTATCCAGAAAATCGAGAAAGGACCAACATGCCCGTTGAGTTCTATTTTTTATAGCTGTCAAGAATTTCCTTCAGAAGCCTATTGACCAGCTCGGGATTGGCCGAGCCTTTTGTTTCTTTCATCACCTGTCCGACAAAGAAACCAAGAACCTGAACCTTTCCTCCCGAGTACTGCTTAAAAGATTTGGGATTTTTCTCGATGATTTGAAGAATGATTTCCTTGATTCTTCCTTCATCAACAATCTGGCCCAATCCTTTTTCTTTCACTATAGAAGAAACATCAACTTTTAGATAATCACGCGCGGCAAGTTTATCACCAACACGAATTTTAATTTCCGGAGCTAACGCTATTTTTAGCATCTCCGGGAAAACAATTTCTTTGGCTTCGGTCAAAGTAATTTCTTTTTTATCGACCTTATGGATAAGCTCTGCCAAGTTTTCTGGAGCTAGAGGAAAGTTATTGATATCAATATTTTTTTCTTTCAGATATTGAAGAACTTCCCGCATGATCCAGTTGCTGGCTTGTTTGGGATTTTGAGAGGCTTTGGCCGTATTCTCGAAATAATCGGCTAAGGCTTTGGCGGAGGTTAAGACCTTTGCATCATAGAGCGGAATCTTGTACTCCCGGACGAATCTTTCAATTTTTTCCTGGGGGAGCTCCGGCAGAGTGCTCTTGATCTTATTTATGAGCTCCTCAGAGAGGACAAGAGGAGGAAGGTCTGGCTCGGGAAAGTAGCGGTAGTCATGAGCTTCTTCTTTGCTCCGCATGGGAAGAGTTTTATCCTGCTTTGAATCCCAGAGCCTTGTCTCCTGGAGCACGGGCTTTCCGGCAGAGATGAGTTCACTCTGGCGTTGGACTTCGTAATCAAGAGCCTTTTGGAGAAAACGGAAAGAGTTGAGATTCTTGATTTCGACCTTAACCCCCAGTTCTTGAGAGCCCTTTCTCCTCAACGATAAATTGGCATCGCAGCGAAGGTTTCCCTCTTCCATGTTGCCGTCGCAGATCTCCAGGTACTGAAGGATGGCTCGGAAGAGCTGAAGGAAATCGACCGCTTCTGAGGAAGAGTTGATGTCCGGTTTTCCGACGATCTCGAGCAGAGGAATGCCGCTGCGGTTGAAGTCGAGATAAGTTTTCGCCGAGGAATCAACCATCCCATCGTGGATTGATTTTCCTGCATCCTCCTCGAGATTTATGCGGTCGATTCCCACTGTTTTTGCTTTTCCCTCGGCTTCAATCGTTAGATAACCTTCACTGGCGATTGGAAAATGATATTGAGTGATTTGATATCCTTTGGGCAGGTCAGGGTAGAAATAGTTTTTCCGGCTGAATACAGAATAGCGATGGACCTTGGCTTTTATGGCCAGGGCAAGCTTCACGGCCATGACCATTGCTTCTTTGTTGAGGACAGGTAATGCTCCAGGAAGGCCAAGACAGACCGGACAGGTGAGTGAGTTTGGCGATTTCCCGAAGGCAGTGCTGCAGCCACAAAAGAGCTTTGCTCTGGTCAGGAGCTGGGCATGAATTTCAAGTCCAATGACGGATTCGAAAGCTTGAGGACGCATCAAAACTGAGGGAATTATAGCATATCGATTTGAGGATTCAAAGGGAGGCGGGCTCAGGCTAGATAGCTCGAAAACACGCAAGCTTTGCCCCGGCGAGGCAAAGCTTGCTCGGTTTCAGGCTTCGCTCTCCTCTCCCTTCGGTCGAGGAACCATGCCCGCTCAGCCTTCAAACGGTTTTCGAGCTACCTAGCCTTCGCCCAGTATAATAAGATATTTGTGAAGGCTTTTTAAATTTTTGGATTAAAGAGGTTTTTATAACAAGAATAAGATTGGAGGGCTCAGAGGAAAAGATACATAAACCAGCCGAAGAGGATTGCACCGAGAACCATGATCAGGAAAAGCGAGAGGGCATACTTTATTTGGGCCCTTTTTTCATCTTTTCTGATTAAAGCCAAGACGACGCAGACAAAAATTGCATAAAGAATCATGGAGAGGAGATGACTTTTCCAAATCATTTCTTCTTTCCCAAGACAATGTCAAAGGCATCCAGAGCCACAAGATAATTCAACAGTCCAGCTCCGGCGATATAGGCTGTACCGAATTCAAAAGTTGTACTCTTCAAGTTCCCCAGGCCAAAAGAGAATATCTTAGAAAGAAAGTAGAGCAAGCCGTTTCCCAAATCGGAAAAAAAGGCGAGAATTGTCAGCGGATTTTCGGTCTGGAAGGAGTAAATCTTTCCTCCCATAACCAGGCCAAGGGCTGACATGGCGCTGATGCAGACAAAAAAAATGCCGCCTCTCCAATATTTTTTAAGAGAGACGTGACCTAGGCCGGGAATGAGCCAGCTCAGGGCCAGTGATTTTACAGCTTCAAAATTTACTTTCATCGAAGAAACATGATAAGAAAAATGAGTTGCCAAATCAAGGATAATTTTGACTTTGAAAGCATCTTTGCTGTGGAGAAAAGCGGCGTTATGGCTCAGGCTGGGTGTCTCGAAAACACGCCGCTTTTGCCCCAGCGAGTCAAAAGCGGCTCGATTCCAGGCTTCGCTCTCCTCCCCCTTTGGTCGAGGAACCATGCCCGCTCAGCCTTTCATACGGTTTTCTCAACACCCAGCCTGAGCCCATTCATACTACGGATTTGTGGACGCTTCTTTGCTTATTTTATTGTCTTCCCTAATGAAGTAAAATTTAATTATGCCTGAGCTTCCTGAAGTTGAGACACTGATCAGAAGCCTCTGGCCGAGAGTCAAAGGGCTTGAAATCTCCAGGATAAGAGTTCTTTGCCGCCGCATCCTCAAGAATGAAAATTTTTCTTTTCTCAAAAAATTGATAGGAAAGAAAATTGTCGGCCTTCGTCGCCGCGGGAAAATGATCCTCATCGACAGCGAGGGAGGAGTAAGCCTCATCGTCCATCTGAAAATGACAGGACAGTTGATTTTCCATTCTTCAGCAGAGCCCTTGGACAAGCATACTCATCTAATCATTTTTTTTAAGGGTCAAAGTCAGGAGCTGCGCTACAGGGATGTGCGCAAATTCGGGTTTATCTCCTGGGCCCGAACTTCGGATGTCGATTCTGCCCATGAGCTGAGCAGTCTTGGACCCGAGCCGCTGGAGATTGATTTTCCGGGCTTCCGCCGGCTTTTTCAAGGCCGAACAGCCCGCTTGAAGAGTCTGCTTCTCAACCAGAATTTTCTGGCGGGAATCGGGAATATCTATTCAGACGAGATATTGTTCAAGGCTAAATTGCATCCTTTAACTCCTGCCTCTTGTCTTGAAAAAAACGAGCTGAGGCTGTTGTGGAAAGCGATGAGGGATGTACTGAAAACAGCCATCCGTTACAAAGGCTCATCGATCCGGGATTTTACCGACGCTGAAGGAGAAAAGGGTAATTTTCAGAATCGCCATCGAGTTTACGGAAGAGAATCTCTTCCCTGCATTATCTGCGGCGCAGCTGTCGAGCGCCTCCGCTTGGGAGGACGGAGCAGCTTTTTCTGTCCCAGCTGCCAGAAGATTCGTCGTTAGAGGCTCGCTCTTTTTTTTAGGGGAATATGCCTCGGTAGCGGTAGACTTCGGCGATTCTTTCAATGGCCACAAGATAAGCAGCGCAGCGAAGGGAGACTTTTCTTTGGGAAGCATTGTCCCAGACTTCTTTGAAAGCCTTGACCATTTTTCTTTCCAGCTCGGCGTTGACCTGTTCCTCCTCCCAGGAGAGACCGCTCAAGGCTTGAACCCATTCCAGGTGGCTGACAACGACTCCGCCAGCATTGGCCAGGATGTCGGGAATGACAGGTGTTCCACGCTTTTCCAAGATTTCATCAGCTTCTGGAGTGGTCGGGCCATTGGCTCCTTCGACGATAGCCTTCGCCTTGATTTTATCTGCATTATCTCGGTGAATTTGGTCTTCGAGAGCGGCTGGAATAAGGACATCGACCTCCTGGAAGAGAAGTTTATCCTTATCGATTTGTTTTCCAGGATGTTTGGTCACAAATCCATATTTTTCGACGCAATCCATCAGGGCAAGAACATCAAAGCCGTTGGGGTTGACAATAGCGCCCGAGACGTCTGAGGCAGCGACAATCTTAGCTCCCATTTCAGAGAGGAAAAGAGCGGCATGGCCGCCGACGTTTCCGAATCCCTGGACAGCTATCTTGACATTTTTAAGGCTTTTCTTCCTGGCCTTGAAAAACTCTCTGACGACAATCGATATTCCTTTTCCTGTGGCTTCCTTTCTTCCCTTGGAGCCTCCAAGAATTTCTGGCTTTCCAGTGACGATGCTCGGCTCGGTATAGCCCTTCATCATCGAGAAAGTATCCATGATCCAAGCCATTGTTTTGGAAGTGGTGTAGACATCAGGAGCCGGGATATCGATGTGCGGGCCGAGGATCGGCATGATTTCGGTTGTGTAGCGTCTGGTTAATCTTTCGAGTTCCCCCTGAGACATTTTTGTCGGGTCACAGATGATTCCTCCCTTGGCGCCTCCATAAGGTAAATCGAGAAGAGAGCATTTCCAGGTCATCCAGGCCGCAAGGGCCACCACCTCATCCTCAGAGACGTTGGGATGATAACGGACTCCTCCTTTGGTCGGTCCTTTAGCGTTGTTGTACTGGCAGCGAAAGCCGATGAAAACTTTTACCTTTCCACTGTCCATTTTTATTGGGACAGAAATCTTTAAGATGCGCATCGGCTTCTCCAGGATTTTGAGCAGGTTGGGGTCGAGGTCGATTTCTTTGGCAGCCTTGTAGAGTTGTTTTTGAGCCTTGCGGGCCAATGAATCATCTATCATTCCTCCCTCCTTT
The DNA here is from genome assembly GCA_964549955.1 of uncultured Eubacteriales bacterium. Classification (GTDB taxonomy): domain Bacteria; phylum Acidobacteriota; class Aminicenantia; order Aminicenantales; family Aminicenantaceae; genus CAZGMN01. The sequence goes on along the minus strand of CAZJXZ010000027.1, from coordinate 12,152 downwards.
CTATTCTTTGCCGGTGAATAGTAACATCAACATAAATCCATTTGACATAATTTTATATTTTATATAATTTAGCTTTTTATTATAATTGTAATTCATTTTAAACTGCAATTCTTATCATAAAAAAGCCGACGATGCTCAACAAGATGAGAATTGCGGCAATCCCCAGAAATAGAAAAATTTTAAGATAAAGGAGGAGGAATGGCAGCACAGACTTTTGGAAAAGTCATCGATTTTGCCATCAAGAGAGAGGAAGAGGCTGCGAGGAACTACGGAAACTATGCCCGCAAGGCAAAAACACCAGGCCTGAAGAAATTATTGTTAGAGCTGCAGGCAGAAGAGAAGAATCATAAGAAGCTTCTTCAGAAAATAACAAAAGAAAAGATAAAAGCTTTGGAGATAAAGGAAGTCACTGATTTAAAGATAAGCGATTATCTCGTCGAAGAGAAGCCGAACGCTGAGATGAATTTTCAAGATGTCTTGATTCTGGCTGCAAAAAAGGAGCAGAAGGCCGCCAAGCTCTACACAGATTTGAAGAGAAAAGCCAAGACTGCAGACCTCAAGAAGCTTTTTGAATTTTTAACTCAGCAGGAAAAGTCACATAAGCTGAAGCTGGAAGAAGAGTACGAAAGGCATGTCATGGAATGGGATTGATTTCCCTGCTTTCTTGAAGCCTATCTTATTCATCAGCTTTCGAGCTCAAGCGAGAGGAGGATAATGATGGAGAAATGGGAATGCACAGCCTGTGGCTATATCTATGACCCTGAAAAGGGAGACCCGGAGCATGGCATCGCTCCCGGAACTCCCTTCGAAAAATTGCCCGAATCTTGGATTTGTCCCCAGTGTGGAATGCCTAAAGAATTTTTCCAGAGGATTGATTAGAGGAGACAGGATTGAATCGATGAGAGTGATCATTGTCGGGAATGGTTTGGCAGGAACCATCGGGGCCAAAACTCTTCGTGAACTGGATGCTGGAGTCGAGATAGAAGTTTTTGCCGAGGAGAAATACCTTTATTATCCCCGCCCCAACCTGATTGAATTTTTAGCTGGCAAGCTTGCCTGGGAGAGGTTATTCGCCTTTAACCAGGAATGGTACCAAGAACAGAAGATTGCTCTTCATCTGGAAAAGGCGGTGAGCAAGATTTTCCCGGATTCGAAGCAGGTCGAGGTCGGAGGAGCCAAAGAAAGATACGATTTTTTGCTCCTGGCCAACGGCTCATTGGCCTTCATCCCACCTTTTAAAGGGGTAGAGAAGAAGGGCATTTTCACGCTCAGAACGCTCGATGATGCCCTGGGCATCAGGGACGAGGTCAAGAATCATCGCAGGATTGTTGTCGTCGGGGGTGGGCTTTTGGGCTTAGAAACGGCCAGGGCATTGAAATCAACTGATGCCGAGGTTGAGGTTGTTGAATTTTTTGACAGACTCCTGCCTCGCCAGCTTGACAGACCAGGAGCAGAGCTCCTAAAAAATCAAATCGAAAAAACTGGAATAAAGGTCCATCTCGGCCTGACCACTGAGGAGATTGTCGGCCAGGATGAACTCAGGGGCTTGCGCTTTAAAGGCGGAAAGGAGATCGAAGCCGACCTGTCCATTGTTGCTGCCGGCGTTAAGCCAAACATCCGAATGGCCAAAGAAGCGGGCCTCGAGACGAATCACGGGCTTGTGGTCAATGATTATCTTCAGTCGAGTCGGCCAGAGATCTTTGCTGCAGGAGATGCTGTTGAACACCGGACCAAGATTTATGGGATCATTCCTGCTTCTTTTAATCAGGCTCGGATTGCGGCCCGAAACATTCTCGGAAAGAAAGAAAGATATGAGGGGACTGTGCTTTCCAACACTCTGAAGGTTGTCGGAATTGAACTGACTTCGATCGGAGTGGTTAATCCTGAAGAAGGCTCGAGTGAGGAATTCAGCAAAGTGAAAAAAGAAGAAGGAGTTTATAAAAAAATTGTTATCCAGGAAGGGAAAGTCGTGGGTGCCATCTGGATGGGAGTGAAAAAAGGAGTGAATGAAATCAGCCGAATCATAACCGAGAGAATAAATGTGGAGCGCTGGAAAGATTCTCTCCTCGAAGACGATTTTGATTTCCGCCTATTATGAAGAAAAGAATTTTTCTTTTTTTTCTCATTCTCTCCACACTTATTGTACCTGCTCAAGGAAAATACAACGGCTATTTTTCACTGAATTATATCAAAGGCCAGAGTCAAGCGGATTTTCATCAGGGAAGCTTCCAGAATCCTCTTTTGGGTCTTATCTTTTCGGGAGATGTTACGGAAAAGATTGATTATACGACAGAGATTTTGTTTCAAAAAGATAGCTTTGTTTTGGAGCAGCTTTTCCTTGGATTTAAACCCTCAGCTTCATTCAACCTCAAGCTGGGACTCTATACCATTCCCTTTGGACGATACAATCAATCCAACCGTGCTTATCAAACCGTATTGGTCAATTTTCCTTTGAATGTGCAAAAGACTTTTCCTCTGAGGTGGAAAGATATTGGAGTGCTTTTGGAAGGAAGGCTGGGCAGTTTCTTTTATTCTGCCTACTTGGGCAACGGCCTGGCCGAGAGCGAGAATTTAAGCCAAAGCCAGCAGTTTGAGGACAACAACGCCGATAAAGGAAAAGGCGGAAGAGTGGGAGTTGCCTTGAGCGAGCGGATGGAAGTTGCCTATTCCTATTACAGGGGGAAATACGATGAGGGTAATAGGCGCCACCTTGTTCTTCAAGGAGTGGATTTAATCTGGTCGGAGGAGTCTTTCGAGCTCTTAGCCGAATATTCAAGGGCTGGCCTTGAGAATCCTGAAAATTTTATGGCAGGAAAGGCTGAAGGCTACTTCATCCAGCTCTCATTCCAGGCTGAAAGGCTTCAACCCGTTTTATGCTACCAGCGGATGAAATACCAGGATTCTTTTCATGGCCCAGGTTTCGCTGGGCCAGATGCTCAAGGAGAGGGAATCTCGGAGGAAAAGAGCCGCTGGGCTCTTGGTCTCAGGTATTTTTTCGCTCCGAGTTGTTTGCTGAAGTTTGAATACGATTTTAACCGCGAGAAGGGTGCAGAGCTGAAGGACAACATTTTTTCCGTCCAGCTCGCTTTAAGTTTTTAATCCTGTAAATTTTTTTTGATTCATCATTGAATCTTGTTAAAAAAGTTGGCTTCTGATAAAATTCGCTAGCAATAAGATTTTTATCTGGGCCAAGGAAATGAATTAAAAAAATTGAGGTGGTTTCATGACCAATCTGCTAGTCGTCGGCATGCAATGGGGAGACGAAGGCAAAGGCAAGATGATCGACCTCCTTGCCCCGTCTTTTGACATCGTGGCTCGCTATCAAGGTGGACACAACGCCGGACACACGGTCTATGTCAAAGGTAAAAAAATTGTCCTCCATCTCATTCCTTCCGGGATTCTTCATCCGGGCAAGCTGTGCATCATCGGCAATGGAGTCGTCATCCATCCCAAATCCTTTCTGGATGAGATCGAAGATTTGAAGAAGACCGGAGTTCGATTCGATGACAATCTGCTCATCAGCAAAAACGCTCATCTTATCCTTCCTTATCACACTTTAATGGAGACAATCAGCGAGGAAAGAAGAGGCCCGAGAAAGATCGGCACCACCTGTCGCGGTATCGGGCCGTGCTATGAGGATAAGATGGCTCGCCGCGGAATCAGGGCCGGAGACCTCCTCGATTTGCCGGTTCTCAAAGAGAAGATTCTGGAGAATGTCAAAGAGAAGAAAGTCTATCTTGCTCATTATCAGAAATCGCTCTCTCTGCCAGAGAAAATCTACGAAGAATATGCTTCTTACGCTAACAGGATGAAAAAATACATCAAGGATGTCTCCCTTCTTCTTGCGCAAAAAATCAAAGAAGGAAAATCTATCCTCTTCGAAGGGGCTCAAGGGACTCTGCTCGATGTCGACCATGGAACCTATCCCTATGTCACCTCCTCCAGCTCAACTGTCGGCGGAGTCTGCACCGGCTTGGGTATCCCGGCCAAAGCGATAGATTCGATCCTTGGTGTAGCCAAGGCTTATACGACTCGAGTTGGAGGAGGTCCATTTCCTACAGAGATTTTTGATGAGAAGGGAAAGCTCATTCTTAAGAAGGGAAATGAATTCGGCGCAACCACAGGCCGTCCAAGACGCTGCGGCTGGTTTGATGCTGTAGCCGTTTCTTATTCCTGTCGGCTGAATGGAATAGATAAGATCGCCCTGACCAAGCCGGATGTTCTTGATGATTTTGAAGAGATTCTGGTCTGCGTCGGATACAGGTATAAAGGAAAGACGCTCCGCACTTTTCCTTCCGAGGCTTGGGTCTTGGATAAGGTCCAGCCGCACTATAAAAAAGTTCGAGGCTGGAAGAAATCAATTCATAGAAAAACAGACCTCTTCTCCCTTTCTCAGGCTTTTAAAGATTATTTGCGAATTATTGAAGACGCCGTTGAGGCTGAGATTGTCATTGTTTCCACAGGAATGGAAAGAAAAGAGACCATTTTGATTGAAGATAAGTTGAAGGATATCGTTGACCTTGAAAAAATCAAAAGCGGGTTAACTTAATGTTGAAGGAAGGTACGAAGGGGCAGCAGTTTGTTTGCTGAATTTTTTTTAATGTGCTTTTTTTGTTCAGGCCACTCAGTACAAGGATTTCTTAACTTTTTTAAATTTAAAAAAATTTTTAATTTATTTAAATCTCTTATTGACTTATGTTAGAAATAATGATAAATAAATCAGCAAATGCATTAAGCATTATATGGACAAGGAGGTTTTGAATGGCCGCGAAAAAGAGAGCGAAACCAAAGAAGAAGGTTGCCAAGAAGAAAAAAAAAAGGTAGGTGCTAAGGCCCCCAAAGGCCCTGCTTACGAATGCCGCGTTTGCGGCTTTCGAGTTGTCGTTGACGAGGCTTGCGGCTGCACTGAAGAGCACGCTTTGATTTGCTGCAATCAGCCGATGGCGAAGAAGTAGGCTGAAAAAAACTTCCTAGCTGAATTTCTCTCTTTTAAAAATTTAAAACTCAATTAACCAAGAGGGAAACGAATCTTCTAAAAATTAGAAATCTTATTTTACAAGTCTCAGAAAAGATTCATCAATCTCGCTAAATATATTTATTTCTTCAAAAAAATTTTCTGTCCATCCCTCTTTAAGAATTATCCAATGACTTAAGTGAGCTTCACTATTTTTCTTTTTTTAAAAAATTCTTTCTCTTTCTTTCAATAAAATCAATAATCGGCAACGATTAATTTTTACACTCTGATCAAGTTTTTTATTCCTGGGATTTACGGCTCAGGCTTCGCTCTCCTCTCTCTATTGGAGGGATTGCTTCGTCGCTTCGCTCCTCGCAATGCCCGCTCAGCCTTTCACCTGGCTTTCTCACCACTCTGCCTTCGCCGAGTGATATTAAAGCGGCGTGTCTTCGAGACGCCCAGCCTGATCCATAACGAGGCTTTTCACCACCGAAAAAGGATGCTTTCTCTTTTTTTGGCGAATTGAGATTAATTTTAATTTATGATAAAAATTTAATACCGCTCATTTTAAAGATTAAAAATCATGGGCCAAAAATCATCTTCCTTTAAAGAAGGCAGCTCCGATATTGAGCTGCGAAAACAGTTTGAGATTTATTCTTTGATCTCTGAGAAAATCAGCCTGCTGAGCGACCTTAAAACAACACTTGATGAGATTCTGGCCATTCTTAAACCGCTGGCCGGATGCCATCATCTTGCCATTCGAATCATCGATGCCAAAGGCAATATTCCCTTATATTCCCATCTTGGCATGGAAAAGGAATTTCTGGAATCTGAGGACTGGGTAACGGTTAAAGATTGTCTGTGCGGTTATGTGGCCAGAGGTGTTTTGGATAAGAAGCTTCCTTTTATCACCGACCACGGTTCCTTCTTCACCGGCTCGATGAGCCAATTCATGGCTGGGGCCAAGCCAAATTTCCCTGAAATCGTGGGCAGCAGCCTGAGGGGCGTCTGCCAAAGCCTTGGCTACGAATCGGTCGCCATTATTCCTGTTAAATCAAGAGAGAAGATTATCGCCGAGATTTATCTTTCCGATGAGAAGAAAAATTTCTTCTCCGAGGAGAAGATTCATTTTATAGAGAAAGTTTCCTTTCAAATCGGAATTGCCATCCAGAATTCTCAACTCTACACTCAATTGAATGAATCCCAGAAGAAAATTATGGATTTGTTCAACTCGGCCTCAATCGGCATCCTGGAGTTGGATACCAAAGGTTATTTCCTGCAGGTCAACAGCAAAGGAGCAGAGCTTTTAGGATATTCTTCTCCCGAGATGCTGCTCGGTCAGAAGATCAAGATAAGCGAGCTCAACGTTGACAAGGAAAAATGGGAAGAATTCATAGAGTCAGTTGACCTTGTGGGCTTTAGAAGCGATTACACTCTTACCTTCCGGATGGGGCGGGAGGAGCAGCACTTGGAGTTCTCTCTTGTATCCGTCAAGGATTCCCGGGGAAGTATCATCGGCTACAGGGGCACTTTCAGGGATGTCACCGACCGAATCCGGCTAGAAGAGGAGAGGCTGAGCAAGGCCAGGACAGAATCTCTGAAGAACAGGTATTACCAAGAATCGCTGGCCCTGAAGGATGAAATAAAATCCGAATATCCTTTTGACGAAATGGTGGGAACGAGCCAAGCGATGCAGGCGATAAAGAAAGCCATCCAGCAGGTCGCTCCCACTGATACCACGGTCCTGATCAAGGGTGAAACAGGGACGGGAAAGGAGTTGGTCGCTCGCTATATCCATGAACTCAGTTTGCGAAAGGATAGGATTCTGGTCAAGGTCAACTGTGCTGCCCTCTCCGAAGGCCTGATCACTTCCGAGCTTTTCGGACATGAAAGAGGGGCTTTCACTGGAGCGATACAAAGAAGAATCGGCAGGTTTGAGTATGCTGATAGAGCGACCATTTTCCTGGATGAGATCGGAGACTTGCCCGTTGAAACTCAAGCCATGCTCCTCAGAGTCCTTCAGGACGGCAAATTCGAGAGAGTTGGAAGCTCAAAAACAATCAGTGTCGATGTTCGAGTTATTGTCGCCACAAACAGGGACTTGAAGCTTCTGGTCGATGAGAAGAGATTCAGGCAGGACCTTTACTTCCGACTGAATGTTTTTCCCATTGAATTGTCCCCTCTGCGTGAAAGAAAAGAGGACATCCCGATTTTGACCGCATATTATCTAGAGATCTTCGGAAGAAGACTCGGCAAGAAAGTCGATAAGGTGAGCGAGGAAACGATGAAGCTGTTCAGAGACTATTCATGGCCTGGAAACGTCAGAGAGCTGCAGAATATCATCGAGCATGGCTTGATCATCACCAAAGGAGACTCTCTCCAGGTCCCAGAAGCCTATTTTGTCCAGCCTGCAGTCCAAAAGAAATTAGAGCTTGTGCCTCTTGAGGAATACGAAAGGAGATACATTCTTAATATTCTTCGCCACACACATGGAGTTATCTACGGCAAGCAGGGCGCTGCTGCCATTTTGGGCTTGAAGCCATCGACCCTCCAGAGCCGGATGAAGAAATTGGGCATTGAAGGGGGAAGAAAAGCCAAGGAGTCTTTTTCTGGTTGAGGTACCGATATTTCGGTATTCAAAGGGGAAAAACCTGCAGAGGATTGATTGAATAAAGCGAATCTTCCCAGATTATCAGGGAAAAAACAGAAAAAAATGGGTTTCCTTTTTTTTGGCATGGATATTGCTTATTAAATGAATGTAAATAAATTTTAGGAAATTGCCCTGAGTATCCAGGAGAAAGCAGGAATAAAGAAATGATGATAACCGATATTTCAGTGATGATCGCCGGAAAAGCGGGCGACGGTGTGTTGTTCACTGGAAATGTTCTAGCCAAGATTCTGAAGAGACAGAGATGGAATGTCCTGACCTACAGCGATTTTCCTTCGAACATAAAGGGTGAGCCGACCAATTACACGGTCAGGGCCAGCCAAAAGGAGATTTTCGGTCGGGGGGACAAAATTGATGTTTTTCTGGCCTTTGATTGTCAGGCGATTCTTCAGCATGCGAGAAGAGTGGCAGAGGGAGGGATCCTTCTCTGTGATGGAGAAGACGTGGTCGAGCTCCCTCACTCAGAAAAAGAAGGAAAGATATTCCATAAATTTCTCCTGAGAAAGATGGCCAGAGAGAGCTTCGGCAGAGAAATTTTTAAGAACATGATTGCCCTTGGGGCGCTTTGTTTTATCCTCGACCTGGATTTTGAAATCATCGAAAAAATCATAACCGAGGCTTTCCTGAAGAAGAAGGGGAAAGATATTGTCCAGAAAAATATCCAGGCCTTTTATTTGGGGTTTGATCAGGCCAAACAAATCGTCAAAGAGAAAGAACGCCATCCACTGGAAAGAAGAAGGGACTCGGACAAGATCCTTCTCACCGGCGACGAAGCCATTGCCTTCGGCGCCTTAGCTGCTGGCTGCCGCTTTTTTGCCGCCTATCCCATCTGTCCGGCTTCAGAGATTTCGCAGTGGCTCGCCTTGTATCTTCCTCAGTTCAACGGGATTGTGGTTCAGGCTGAGGATGAGCTGGCCGCTCTGAACATGGCCTTGGGTGCTTCCTATGCTGGAGCCCGGGCTATGACTGCAACCTCAGGACCAGGAGCCTCGTTGATGATGGAAGCCTTCAGCCTGGCCGGAATGGCCGAAATTCCTGTTGTTATCGTCAATGTCCAGAGAGTCGGGCCGAGCACAGGGATTCCAACCAAGTCTGAACAGGGAGACATCAACCAGTGGATTTTTGGCTCTCATGGAGATTTTCCCAGAATTGTCCTTTCGCCTGGAACAGTGGAGGAATGCTTTGAGTTTACCTTGGAAGCCTTTAGCCTGGCTGATAAATACCAATGTCCGGTTGTTATTCTCACCGAACAGGACTACGGCCAGAACCTGCGCTCAGTCAGGAGATTTGACCTCTCCCAGGTCAAGGTCGAACGAGGAAAGCTCCTCAGCCAGGAAGAGCTTCTGAAGATTAAAGATTTTAGAAGGTTCGAGTTTACATCTGATGGAATATCCCCGCGCGCTTTCCCTGGGATGAAGAACGGGCTGCATATGGTCGAAAGCAACGAGCACGACGAGAAAGGGTACCGCGACGAAAGCCCGGAGAACAGAACGATGATGATGCAGAAAAGGATGAGGAAGCTTGAGAGCGCAGCTAAAGGGGCGATTCCTCCAAAGCTATGGGGCGAGAAGGAGGCTCGGATTGGAATCATGGGCTGCGGCTCAACTTTTGGCCCCATCCTTGAAGCGATAACTCAGCTCAAGCAAAAAGGAATCAAAGCAAAATACCTGCAGCTGAGGACGCTCTGGCCTTTCCCGGCGAAGCAAGTCGAGGAATTCATAAAAGAATCCGATAAAATATTTTTTATTGAGAATAATTTTTCAGGCCAGTTGAGCCAGCTCACAAAAAGCCAGCTCACAGTCGCCTTCGCCATGGGCAAGGTTCTTAAATATTCAGGGCGGCCCTTCAGGCCTCAAGAGATCTCCTCAGAGATTCAAAAGGCATTATAGATGAAAGAAGAGAATTATCATTTGAGTGACCCAACCTGGTGTCCAGGCTGCGGAATCTATGGCATCTTTGCTGCCCTAAAGAAGGCTGCGGCCAATCTCAAGCTTAACCCTGAGCAGCTGGTGGTTGTGACCGGAATCGGCTGCCATGGCCGGTTGAACAGCTATTTTCGCTCCTACGGATTCCATGCCCTCCACGGTAGGACTTTGCCGGTTGCTGCCGGCATCAAGCTTTCCAATCCTCGTTTGTCGGTTTTGGCCATAAGCGGAGACGGCGATGCCTATTCCATAGGCTTGTCTCATTTCATTCATTCCCTAAGGCGGAATATCGGCCTCACCTATCTGGTTGTCGATAACAGGGTTTATGCCCTGACTCAGGGACAGACCTCGCCGACAAGTGCCATGGGATTTATCTCCGTCTCGACTCCGACCGGCTCAAAAGAGCACCCGCTCGACGGAGCGCAACTGGCATTGGCTTCTGGAGGGACTTATATTGCCCGCGGATTCGCCGGAGACCCAGCGCAACTGGCCGCACTCATCGAAAGAGCGATGAAGCACAAGGGTTTTTCCTTGGTCGAGGTCTTGACTCCCTGCGTCACCCATAACAAAGTCAACAGCTCTGAGTGGTACAGGAATTCAATCGAGCGGCTTGATAAGGACCCGAGCTTCAATCCTCATGACAAGATGCAGGCTTGGGAGAGGCTAAGCCAGAGCAGGAGAATTCCTGTCGGGCTGATCTACGAGGAGAAAAAGCCATCCTACGAAGAGCTTCTTTTGCCAGAAAAGGACAAGCCGCTTGTTTTTTCTGATTTGACGCCGGATACCACTCTCCTGGAAAGCATCATGGAAAAATTTGCGTGATAGAATTAAAATAGACTTTTATTTTTTAGGAGGTTTTTGTGAGAGAAAAAGTTGAAAAAGCATTAGAAAAGATTCGGCCTTCGCTCATGGCTGATGGTGGAGATGTGGAGCTTGTCGATGTTGAAGGCGGCGTAGTCAAGCTCAAGCTGACCGGAGCCTGCGGCGGATGCCCCATGTCTCAGTTGACGCTGAAGATGGGTATTGAAAGAATCCTGAAGAAAGAGGTCCCGGAGGTCAAGGAAGTCGTGGCCGTTTAGATAAGGAGCGGAATCAGGATGCTTGGATTTTTGATGACTTGCTCTTTAAAAGTCAAAGAGGAGAGAAGATGAGAAAAATTTATTTAGACCATATCGCCACCACTCCTCTACATCCCCATGCCCTTGAAGCTATGCTTCCTTTTCTGAAGGAAAATTTTGGCAATGCTCAGAGCCCTCATTCGGCTGGACAGGAAGCAGCTGCGGCTGTGGAAGAAGCGCGGGAGAAGGTGGCGCGGCTGATCAATGCCCATCCCGCGGAGATATTCTTCACCTCGAGCGGCTCTGAGTCCAATAATTTTGCCTTGAAGGGCCTTTCTCTGGCTAATCAAAGCCGGGGGAAGAATATCGTCCTCTCGGCCATAGAGCATCAATCCGTTCTCCATTCGGCCAAGAGCCTGGAGAAGCTCGGATTCAGCGTCACTTTGGTCGGCGTGGATAAATATGGAATGGTCGACCCGGCAGAGGTCGAGAAAGCTATTTCCAAGGAGACCCTGCTCGCCTCTGTGATGCTGGCCAACAGCGAAGTGGGCACGGTCGAGCCGATCAAGGAAATTGCCCAGGTTTGTCGCTCGCGCGATGTCCTCTTTCATACCGATGCCGTGGCTGCGGTGGGAAACATTGCCGTGGATGTCAGAGAGCTTGGAGTCGACAGCTTGAGCCTGGCCGCAAGCCAGTTCTACGGCCCAAAAGGAGCTGCAGCCTTGTACATCAGGAAAGGGACAAGAATCCTTCCTTTCATCGACGGCGGCATCCAGGAGGGAGGGAGACGTGCCGGGACAGAGAATGTGGCTGGGATTGTCGGCCTGGGAAAGGCTGCAGAAATCGCTCAAGGCCGGATGCGAAGCTGGGCAGAGAGCTTAAAGCCATTAAGAGACAGGCTCATCAAGCTTCTTCCGCAAAAAGTCGACCGGGTGCTTCTCACCGGCCATCCAGAAAAGAGGCTTCCTCACCATGCCAGCTTCTGCATTGAGTTCATCGAAGGCGAGGCTATGCTGCTCAATCTCGACCTGAAAGGAATTGCTGCCTCCAGCGGTTCTGCCTGCACCTCCAAGGCTTTGAAGGCCTCCCATGTTCTGCTGGCCATGGGATTTGACCATGCGACAGCCCAGGGCTCTCTTGTCTTCAGTTTGATCGAAGGGATAACGGCGGAGGATGTCGATTATCTGCTTGAGGTCTTCCCGCCAATCATAGAAAGATTGCGAAAGATGTCTCCCTTATACACCAAATATTTAGAGGAGAAAGAAAAATGATCTACACCGAGAAAGTCATGGAGCATTTTCAAAACCCAAGGAATGTTGGAGTGATCAAAGACGCTGACGGGGTTGGCGAGGTCGGCAATCCTGTTTGCGGCGATATGATGACTTTTTATATCAAGGTCAAGGACAATCGCCTTGTCGATATAAAATTTCAGACTTTTGGCTGCGGAGCGGCAATTGCTGTCTCGAGCATGGTCACTGAAATGGCCATGGGCAAAACAATCGAAGAGGCGCTCAAGATCACCAACAAGACCGTGGCCGAGGAGCTGG
>CAZJXZ010000026.1:15159-17185 GCA_964549955.1 uncultured Eubacteriales bacterium | reverse complement strand
GCTGTTCTGGGCAGCGGCCTGGAATGCTTCAGCCTCATCATGAGGGAGTGGAAGTAGATATTTTTCTTTTTTCGATATAAGTCTTTTTTCTTGATTTTCATATTTAGGACAGCAGGTCTGCTTGACTTTCAGCCCTTTTGGCACTCTAAATGTCCTCGGAGCAATAGCCCAGCGCTTTCAAGCTGTCCTTGATATCTTTTTGAGTCTTGCTTTACAATTCCCCTCGATGATTGATGGGAAAGTCAAGTCAAAGCTGTCCACTCAGCCAACCAAAAACCAAATTCTTATTTTCTATTTTCCTCGGTCTAGCAGAACCTTATCACAAGGGCAGGAACCTCTTGAGGGAAACAGGCCATTGGACCTAATCAGAGGCAGACTCAATGGTTTGAAAATCTCAGTTTTGAGAAGGTATCTTGATGAGGGCTGATAACCTTAAGAATTGGCCTTATTTTTTCAAACGTTCGATATTAGCATTGCATTCCATGGATAATTTCTGACTCATTACGGCTCTTTGCTCACACTGTTTCCGTAATGTCTGTAGGTCGTCAGTGTTCCAATCGAATTCACTAGCGCGAATTGAGGGCATTCTCCCGGTCTTCTTGACATGCGCCAGTTCGCCTATCGAAACCGCAGCGCTTAATATTGATATGAAAACTCCCTGGTCCTTATATTGGTCGGCGGCTTTTTTGTAATCTAACGACGCTTTTTCGAAACGTCCTCCTGCTACTCTGTAATTCTCGATGGCTTTCTCTATGTTCCCATCTTCTTCAAAATTAGCTGCCAAGATCATATAAGCTGTTGCCGCTGCGTAGATATCATGGACAGATTTTTCGTTAAATTGAAGATCTGCCCCTTCTCTTATGAGATATTTAACAACTTCTTTGTGATCATTATATGCCGCGGCCTGAAGAGGTGTCCACGAATTCTTATTTTTAGCATTGATATCAGCGCCTTTTTCGCGAAGCAAGGTCACGACATCTAAGCTTCCAAACAAAGATGCGATGAATAAGGGCGTCGATTGCATATCAGTTTGGGCATGAATATCCGCACCCATATTTATTAGCATTTCTGCCATTTCGGCTTGCCCCTCCCTAGCAGCAAGCATTAGATACGTCCATCCGCCTCGTAACCTTGCCTTGACATCGACTCCCAGGTCTATCAACATAGTTACGATTTCTTTACTTCCATTTCCAACGGCCACATAAAGAGGACTTACACCTTCATCAGTAGAGACATTAATATCGGCCCCTTTTTCTATCAATAGCTTTGCGGTACTTGTATGCCCGTTCTGGGCAGCATGCATAAGAGCTGTCCATCCTGAATTATTTTTCTCATTGACGTTAGCTTTATTTTCAATTAGCAGCTCAACTATTGCTGTCTGGCCCCCATACGCAGCGTACATTAGAGTCGTCCACCCATGGATGTTTTTGGCGCTGAGGTCCGCCCCCCTTTTTATTAACAGATCTGCAATTGTTGCTTGTTCTTTAAACAAAGCGAAATGCAGAGCTGTTAAACCTTCACTAGTCTTAGCATGAATATCTGCCCCTTTGTCTAATAAACTCTCTACTATCTCTAAGTCCCCGGTCCCAGCTGCGCCTATGAGAGGTGTCCACTTGTCCTTGCTCTTAACATTGACATCAGCCCCTGCTTTTATGAGCAGAGATACGACTTCTTTTCTTCCGTTATAGGCGGCTTTGAGTAAAGGGGTTCCTCCAAGTTCATCTTTAGCGCTAATATCTGCTCCTTTCTTAATAAGCAACTCCGCTATTGCTGCATGCCCTTTCCACGCTGCATACATCAGAGGAGTCATTCCAGGTTTATTTTTCACATCGACTAAGGCCCCTTTCTCTAACAATAACTCCACGATTGTCGTATGCCCATTTTCCGCAGCGTAACTTAATGGAGTCGATCCTATCCTATTTTTTGCATTTACTTTAGCCCGCTTATTTATTAACAGCTCTGCGATTGCGGTGTGCCCTTTCCACGCTGCGTACATCAGAGCGGTTTCCCCGTTATTGTTCTGAGC
>CAZJXZ010000026.1:0-15059 GCA_964549955.1 uncultured Eubacteriales bacterium | reverse complement strand
TGTGCCCTTTCCACGCTGCGTACATCAGAGCGGTTTCCCCGTTATTGTTCTGAGCATTGACATCAGCCCCAGCATTTAAGAGATCCTCGGTCTTTTCTTTGTTGCCTTGTTCGACTGCTATCATTAAAGGAGTATCGCCCTTTTCGTTCTGGTCGATAATTTCTCTAATTTCTTCGATTGAATCCTTTTCTGAATCCAAACACGCATGCAAGGGCCGCCCACCGATGAATATTAGTAATGATAGGCAAAATAGACAGCATGCCGTAAACCCGACTAATTTGAATTTCTTTTTATTGATCACTCTTACACTCCTTTTTACCAAAATTTAATACTCATATATCTATGTGAAATGGCTAGAATTGGATTACATTCTATACCTTCAATTACATTTCAAATGAATAAATATCTTTCTAAGCCAATTTCACCAGTTTATTTTATTTATATTTTTTTTATTATTTAACTGATTATTTTAATATTGTCAACACGCGGGAGGCTCAATTGAAAAGCTTGACATCATAAGCCGGCATTTATATCATGAACGCCATAATAAAGATATACATATGGGTTCTTGCAATATGCAAGGCGAAGTTCTGACAAAAAAAAGAAGCATTAGAAAAACTCGAGGAGGGATAAAATGAATCAATTTCTTAAGGGCTTCTGTTTATGCGTTGTTATGTTGTTTTTTCTTGGGACACTGCTGGAGGCCCAGCAGACCGGTGAGATTCGGGGAAAGGTCACGACCGCAGAAGGCGAGGCTCTTCCGGGAGTGGCGATCACGGCCAAGAGCGCGAGCCTTCAAGGAGTGCGGACCGCAATCTCCGACAGAACCGGAAATTTCAGGCTTCCTTTGCTTCCTGTAGGGACATATGCGTTGACGTTCGAGCTCGATGGGTTCGAAAAACTGACGCTGGCCAGCAACAACGTCCTGCTGGGATTTACCACAAGCCTCTCCGTGAGCTTAAAGGTCGCTACCGTCTTGGAGGAAATCACAGTCACGGCTCCAGCCCCGCTCATCGATAAAACCAGGACAGACACCAGCTATCGACTGAATAGCGACGACCTAGCCCGAATTCCGGCCCAGGCGAGGACTATCGCAGAAGTCGTGGGTCTTACCCCAGGGGTCACCGGCGCTAGGGCAAATACGGTCAGCGGCGGAGCCGTCACGGAGACCAGAACAGAGGATGGCCTGCCTAGCTTCCGAGGGGAAGGGGATGCCGGGAATAATTGGCTTATCGACGGCCTGCCCACAAAGGGCGCAGTCCAGAATGATCCGGGAGTCCGGATCAATTATGATTCTTGGGAAGAAATCCAGATTATTTCCGACACGTTTGCTCCTGAAATGGGACAAGGCCTGGGCGGGTTCATCAATATCGTGACCAAATCCGGAGGTAACGACTTTCATGGTGAACTGGGTGGTTTGATCCGGGACCGGAATCTTCGGGCGCAACGAAAAGAGCAGCTCTCGGTGGCGACCCTTCCGGAGACCTCGATGTCTCAATACTTTGGCAACCTCGGAGGTCCCATCCTCAAGGACAAGCTCTGGTTCTTTATTTCTGACAACTATTTTCGAACGCTGGACAAGACGGCGCAACAATCGGTCAGCTGGCTGACCATTCCGGCCGGGGAAAGACACGTCGGTACGAACAACGCTTTCGGAAAAGTCACCTTCACTCCTTTCAAGAACCATACCTTCTCCTGGACCGGAACGCTGGACAAGTATCTGAAGCAAACCGGGGGCATCGGGGTTCCTGAGACCTACACCAAAACAGACTATACCGATTATTCTTACCGGCTCAACTACAGGGGAATCCTTTCAGCAGATACCCTTCTGACTGCGGTCTGGGGCCAGAACAGGAGAAAAAGTAGCGCTGGCCCCCTCGACGATGATTTTGGCCCGCCGGCTTATTTTTGGCAGGACATCGCGCAGACGACCAACAACGCCGTTAACAGTGTCTCAAATACTGAATGGAGAACCGACTTCACTGTCGGCTTGACCAAGTACCTGGAACTCGGACGCTGGGGCAATCACGAACTCAAGGCGGGCTGGAGCTATTATAACAACAAAGTGGAAAATAGCTCGCTCTACACGGGCCAGGATGCCGACCCCTGGTCGGGAAACGGGTTTGACAACGGCGCTGAGATCTTTTGGAGTGGGCCGGGAATTCCCCTCCGGCTGCAGGAAATGGGAATTAGTGAAATGAAAGACTCGAGCCGGGGTTTCGGATTTTATGCTGAAGACAATCTGACCATAGGCCGTTTTTCGCTTATGCTCGGGCTGAGGAGCGATACGCAAAAGATCTTCAACGACTCGGGAGAGAATGTTTGGAGTTGGGGTCTCGGTGATTTTCTCCAGCCGCGGGTTTCTCTGGCGGTCGACATCTCCGGCGACGGACGGAATGTTCTAAAGTTCGGCTACGGCCGGTTCGCCATGCCCTTGTCCCTTCTCTACCTGGGATTTGTTAACAAGAATTTTGCCTGGACATTCAGAGAATATGACTGGGCTGGTCCAAATAATCCGTCCGAATCCGAGTTGAAAGATCCGGCGAATTGGACATTTGTCTGGGAACAGAGCGGCGAGGCCAGCCCCATCGATGTCGACCCTCAGCTCAAACCCAACAAGACCTCTAAGTTTCTTCTGGAATTCGACCGGCAGCTCCTCACGAACTGGGCCCTCAAGGTGAGAGCGATTTACTCCTATGCCAATAACCTCTTGGAGGATATCGGCCTTTATGACCCGGCGGTCCCCTCGGCCGTCAAGTTTGTTTTTACAAACTTCGAATTGAAAAAAAGGGATTACAGGGCCTTCGAAATCGAACTCAACGGCAGGGTTACCGGCAAATTCTCCATAAATGCCTCCTACACCTGGTCCCAGGCCAAAGGATCGGTTCCCGGCAACATCTTCGAAGCCAGCGTCTGGTCCTCAGCTTGGGGAGGCGGATACGATGGAGGTCCTTTCGGTGACCGTCCCTTTGTGCCGGTGGGGGCGCCCGAGAAGGATTTAATTGACAGCATTTTTTACGGCATGGGCGGCCGGGACATCGGAGATGAGGGCTGGTATGGATTCCTTCCTTACAGCGTGGATCACATCGTCAAGATTTTAGGCACCTATTTCGCTCCTTATGGCATCGTCGTTTCCACTTGCGCCGAATATCTTTCGGGCTATCATTGGGAAAAAAAGGGATGGTCGGATGGCTACGGAGACTATTACACTTTTCCCGAGGGCCGAGGAGGTAGGACTACGCCGGCACACATGTATCTTGATTTATCGGTGGAAAAGAACATCTCACTGAAACGAGGAATGACCTTGGGCCTTGGGCTCAACGCTTACAATCTATTCAACAGTCAGAGGCCCATCTCCTTTGTCAAGGAGGATACGTCCCTGTTTGGGCAAACATGGGCGCGTCAGCTTCCGCGCTGGCTCCAGCTCAAAGTGATGTTGAGGTTTTAGCTAGCTCTCCCCAGTGCCAATGGCCGATAGCCGAACTCCTGGCGAGAAACCTTCAGCTTAAGGGCGACTTCCGTTGCCTGCGTACAATCGAGCACGATGTTGGCCTGGAAGAACAACTCGCCTCCGAAGCGGATGCCGCATTTCACTCCTATAAAAAATCTCTACCTCGCCGGAGCCCGGACAAACCCAGGCAGAGGCTGCGGGGCTGTTCTGAGCAGCGGGCTGGAATGCTTCAACCTCTGTTACTCCCGCACTTACACGGAGTACAGGCGGAACTGTACTGTCGGTCAACCGCGAAGTGAAATTCAGTATCCCGCAGAGATGAGGACCAGAACAGTGAGGATAAGAAGGATAAATGGTGTCGATTTCATTTCTGGGAATTTTCAAGCATGACCCTTATCGCCTCGAAGCCAACGGTCTCGCTAATCTCCTCGACATAATTCGTGTAGGTCGCGTTATGGCTCAGCAACGCATCCTTGACCAGGAAGACATTGAAATCGAGGTCCCTGGCTCCATGATAGGTGGCTAGCACGCAGCCCACCGCGCTCAGGCCGCACAGGAACAGGGTGTTGCATCCTTTCTCCCTGAGCATCTTTTCCAGGTCGGTCTTCTTGAAAGCGCTGGGATAGTTCTTGATTATCTTCGGGTCATCAGGCTTGATCCGAACGCTTGAAGGAAACTCAAAGGGCTTTGTTCCAGGCGCCGGGCCCTGCTGGGGGTCGGTGTGGTAGACGCGGATGATGGGAAATCCGGATTCACGGAATAGCTCGATAGCGGCATTGATCATCCACATCGCCACATCCTTATCGCCTGGAGACATCAGGGGAAGATAGGCGTTCTGGATGTCGATGACGAGAAGGGCCGGCTTCATCAGCTGGACCTTGTTCTTCTCTGACCCGGCCTGGCCGGTCACCATGGCCGCGGTCATCAGGACGAAGACGGTTAAAGCACACACTCTTTTCATGTTTCCTCCTTTTAAGGCTATGAGTTTCGTTTCTGATCGAGATGCCTAAAAACATGCAACTTTATCTTGACTTTTCCATCCTTCCATCATAAAAAATGATAAATAATGGCTTAAAGGGATGTCAAGCTGGCCAGATGGGCCCGGGGACATTATCGTCATGGTGCTTTCGGCGCAAAAAGAAAAGAAACCACCCAGGCTCCTGCTCATGAGGCAAGAGAATTTCAAGACGATTCTAACATTCAGATAGAAATTTAAAAAAATATTTTCAATTTTCATTTTGCTGCTCCGACAAAAATTGTCTTAAAGGGGAAAGAATAATGAGAAAATGCAAGTTTGAAGAGCTTATTGACAATTATTTATTGAATAGACTGGATGAGGGCAAAAAGAGTGAATTCGAGGAGCATTATTTTAACTGCCCCTCTTGCTTTGAGAAGATGGTGGAAAGAGACAAGCTTATTTCCATCGTCAAGGATGAGGGGGATATGATTTTTCAGGATGAATACATGGCGGAAGAGGCAAAAGGAGTGAGCTGGTTTCAAAAAATCGTTTCTCTCCTTACTCCCAAACAGTGGGCAGCGGCTGCGGTTTCGGCTTGTTTGCTCCTCCTCATCGGCTTCGGTCTTATCTACTTCCATAATCCCAAGCCTTCGTTTCGTATAGATAGCTATGATGTAAGGGGGGCACAAATAAAAATAAAAATAAAATTTATTCCCCCTGCTGATATAAGAATCGAGTGGTCAAAATCAGCTGAAGATGCAGAATACGAAATCTCGATTAACAACAATGGAGATCGGGTGTGGTCTGCGTCTGAAAAAATAAAAGACAATTTTATGGTTCTCCCGGAAGAAGCTAAAACCCGCATAAAATTGGATAAAAAATATTTTTGTGAGGTAAAAGCATTTTCTTCCCAGGGAAGACTTGCTGCTTTCGGCAAGACTGAATTCAAGGTTCAAAAAATCCAGTAGAACCCTATCCTTCCTCTTTCCCATCCTCCCATCATTAAAGAGGATCAACCATAATAAGATTCGATATCAAGTGGACGAACAGCTATGTACTTCTTTGACACGAGTTTATCGGGAGTGATATCTTCTAAACATATTATCGCCCGATTCAACTCAAAATGCAGAGGGCGAAAAGGAGGTTAAATCCGATGAGCGATGGAGTTTATGTCGCAGCCGCTGCGGCTGCCACTGCCCATGCCATCAAAGCGTCCGGCGCCATAGTCAGTCTCAGTCCTCAAGATTTTCTCTCAATTCTTCATAAAACGGAAAGGCCTTTAGTGGTGACAGCAGAAGAAAGGTTCTTGGGCTCAGTTTATAAGTATCTCACGAGTTATAGAGGCCTTGTCTTTTATACAAAAACAAAAGAACAACTTCATCTCCCGGGTGATATGGAATTAGTCATATCAAAGAAAATATGGATTCCGAGCTGACGACTCTTGAATAGACATTCCGATTATGTCTTATTTTGAAAAGCTAAAGGGCAAGCTCATCCGGTAAAGTAAATCAGAGTGAAGGCAATGACACCGACGACGACTATGGAGAGGATGAGGTCCCTATAATTCCAGCTTGCCCGCGAGGCAGCTTTATCGGCAGCCACAGTCGTGGCGTAGGTCAGCCCCTGGATTTTTTCATAAGAGGGCTCAGCTGTCAGCCAACTGACGACCATCATCACCAGGATGCATCCCAGGAAGGAGAATATGGCGAAGTAAAGAAAATTGACCGTGGCGAACCAATGCAGCCAGCCTGAAAGCGAGCCTTTGTTGAGCTCAGCTACCAGCCTGAGCATGCCCATCGAAAACCCGCCGATGAGCACGGTCAGGGCTCCCTTGGCGTTGATTCGCTTGTAAAAAATTCCAAGGAGAAACACCGCGGCAATGGGAGGGGCGATGTAAGCCTGGACGCTCTGTAAATAATGGTACAATTCTCCAGAAATGTGCTTCATCAGAGGAATCCAGATGACGCCGGAGATGACGACCACTCCTGTGGCAATACGGCCGATGAGCACGAGCTTTTTCTCCGAAGTCTGGGGCTTGATTTTTTTGTAGACATCCATGGTAAAAAGCGTCGAGCAGGAATTAAAGACCGAGGCCAGCGAGCTCATCAAGGCTGCCAGCAATCCTCCGGCAACAAGACCCTTGAGGCCTGTAGGAATGAGAGTCATGACCAGAGTAGGGAAAGCCTGGTCTGCTGAGGCCAGGTTAATCTGTCCGGTCTTGGCCAGGGCAAAAGCCATGACTCCGGGAAGAATAAAGATATAAAAAGGCAGGAGTTTCAGATAGGATGCCCAGATGCTTCCTCTTCTTGCCTGCGCCTCGCTCTTCGCAGCTAGGGCGCGCTGGACAATGTACTGGTCTGTGCACCAGTACCAGAGGCCGACGATGGGCGGCGCAAAGATCATGCCCGGCCAGGGAAAATCAGGATGGTTGGCCGGCAGGAAGAGGTTGAAATGTTGGGAGCCGGCCACAGCATAGAGCTGGCTCCAGCCTCCGATTTTGATCAGGGCGGCTACGGTGACGACCACCGAGCCCAGAACGAGAACGATGGTCTGGAGCGCCTCGGTGTAAACAACAGCCCGCATGCCACCGAGCACAGTGTAAATTCCTGTGAAGAGCAAAACAAATAGGGCTCCTGTCCAGAAATCGATTCCTAAAAGCGTCTGGAAGACGACTGCGCCGGCATAGACATTGACGCAGACTTTGGTCACGACGTAGCTGATCAAAGAGATGAGCGACAGGAACCAGCGAGCTTGGGGCGAATAGCGGAGCTCGAGGAACTCGGGCATGGTGAAAACCTTGCTCCGCATATAGAAAGGGACAAAAATCCAGCCTAAAACCAGGACTATCCAGGAGTGAAGCTCATAATGCCCCATCACTACGCCTGTCTTGGCCGCAGTGCCGGCAAGACCTACGATATGCTCGGCTCCAATATTCGAGGCGAAGATCGAGGCTCCGATGACAAACCAGCCGACATGGCGGCTGGCAAGAAAATAGTCGACAGTGGAGCGCTGCTTCTGTTTCATCGACCACCAGGCGATTCCCAGCAAAGTCAAGAAATAAAGCCCGACGACAACCCAATCAATCGTTAGAAATTTCATGGACTTCTTCCTCCAAGAATGGAAATACTTTTGAGTGGATTTTGGGCGTTGTTGAAAAGATTAGACCGCTCAGCCCTCTTGTCATTTAGGTGAGCTTATATCACAGGAAAAAAATCGAGTCAAACAAAAAAGGAAAAAGGGGACTATCCCCTTTTTGCAAGAGCCTGAAATCCTCTGACATTCGCGGCTAGGCGGAGATATAACTCTTGCAACGAATGGAATGCGAATTCAGCCCTCGGAGTGGAGAAAAATAGAGCAACGCAAAAAGCAAATCCCAAAGTTTATTGAAATTCGATTCATCTAATTCTGAGGACTTTTGCTCCACGGATTTTTCTTTCCTTGATCTCTATCAAAGCTCTGTTGGCCTCTTCAAGAGAGTATTCCTGAACCTCAGGCTTGATGGGAATCTCTGCTGCCAGCTTGAGAAATTCCGACACGTCGGCTCTCTCAACATTGGCCACGCTTTTAATCTCCTTCTCCATCCAGAGATGAGCGGGGTAGTTGAGATTCAGGAGATAGTTTTTATCAACATCTTCTTTACGGATGGCGTTGATGACGAGCCTTCCTCCGCTGTCCAGGTTTCTCAGCGCCTCAACCACTGGCTTCCAAACCGGAGTTGTGTCGATAATGCTGTCCAGCTTTTCAGGAGGCGTATCTTCCGTATCGCCAACCCAAACAGCGCCGAGCTCTCTAGCAAATTCCTGCTCCTTCTCTGCCCTGGCAAAGATATAGACCTTTGTCTTCGGAAATTTGTGCTTGACCATCATCAAGACAAGATGCCCGGATGCGCCGAAGCCTGTAAGGCCGAGATTCTGGCCGTCTTTGAGATTTGTCAACTTCAGCGAGCGATAGCCGATAGCCCCTGCACAGAGAAGCGGCGCAGCTTCCAAGTCAGAGAAAATATCAGAAATTGCGTAGGCAAAGTCTTCTCGAACCGTCAAGTATTCAGCGTATCCGCCGTTAACATCCCGGCCTGTGGCTTTAAAATCAGGACAGAGATTCTCCCTCCCGCTTCTACAGAACTTGCATTTCCCGCATGCTGAAAAAATCCAGGCAACTCCAACTCTTTCTCCAGGCTTGAACTTGCTGACTTTTCGGCCACTCTCTTCAATTCTCCCCACAACTTGATGGCCGAGAATGACAGGCAATCTTTGAGGAGGGATTCGACCCTCGATCTCATCCAGCTCTGTATGGCAGATGCCGCAGGTCAAGACCTTGACCAGAAGCTCATTCTCAGCCGGCATGGGCTTTGAAATGTCTCTTAATTCAAGCGGATCTTTATTCTGATTGAGATCACAGTTTTTTGTCATGACCATAGCTTTCATCGATAGAACCTCCTATCGAAAATTCAGGAAATTCATATATCTTTGCAATGGCAGCAATTTTCGTCCATTATGGAACCAGACGTCTCAATCTGGATTGGCAGTTCATAAAAAAAGTAATAAATATTCAACTTGCTTTAAGCTTCGTCGAGTTAAAATCGGCTGAGGAGATAGACCCCCGCTTTTTTTCATTCCAGTTTTTTACGAAGATGGCGGGGAAGCTCTTTTTTCAAATCAGGATATGCTTCGAGCAAACGATAGATATCGGCCAGATCCTTCTGCCTTTTACTCTTGCGCCGGGTTTCATCCAAATAGGACCAGATTTTTCCAATGAGCACATCCTTAAGAGCCGCAACTTTCATCGGGTAGCCAAGAATATCTTTTTGAACCGCCCGGGGAAGGAAAGCCTGGTATCGGGCATCAATCTGGAGTTGAATCCTTAAGTCAGAGTGAGGGCTGGATATATTTATGCTGTGCTCAAAAGGCTTGACGTTCAATCCCTTATCTTCGGCAGACTTGCAGACGCTCTCAATCTTCCTGGCCTCAACCACGAGATCCAAGTCAAGACTGACTACAGGCTCGGCATAAGCATTAACGGCAAGACCGCCGATAACACAATACTCCGCGCCAGTTTCCGCAAGAACTTCGAGAAGGAGCTGGACAAGGTCAACACGGCTCTTAGATACAGAATTCAAAAATTTTTTTCCGGTCATGATGAACATCTCACTCGATAAGATTTTTTTTGATTTTATCAGAAAATACAAGAGATGTCGATGATGCACGTCTGGAAAAACGACTCCTGATTGACTTAGCCTCGATACTGACGTTCTATTTTTGCAATTGGGTTTCTTAGAATAAGATCAGCCCGGAATCTTGAGGACATAAACCTTATTTTCAATTTATCTTTGGAGCGAATAGCCTGGTTGTTTGTCTGAAATAATTAATGTGTCCCCCTAATTTCCCACTATTTTATCCTGGCCGGAAAAGGGCCGATGGACCAGCCGGCTCTGCTTTTAATCAGAGCTTTGCGAGTCAATTTCTTTCCGCCAACTTCGAGCGTGACCAAGTATTCGCCTGGGTCAACGAGCGGCCTGCCAAAAAAGCCGAAGCCTATCTGGGCCGCCTGCTCCTGAGGCCTCTGGCGCCGCATATCCCAGAGAACAGTGTTCACTCCTGCTTCGCCTTTTCCGGAAAGTTCATTCAAGACCTGGCCGTAGGGGTCGGCTATGGTAATTTTGACTTTGTCTTTTGCCTTCTCTTTTAGGTAATAACTTATTATGACTGCATTCGGCTCGTTCGGAGTTCTAAGATGCCTGTCTCCCCATAACTGATAATTCCCCCAGCCGCTCGTCACCCGTTGAACCTTCGGCTCGATTTCGAATAAGTAAACATCTTCCTCCAACATCTTCTCATTCATCTCCTGCAGGGGCGTGATGTCTGTTATAAAAAGGCCGCGGCCGTAGGTGGCTACGACCAAGTCGTTCTCCCTTGGATGGATGAGCAGGTCAGAGACTTTGACCCAGGGCATGTTGTTTTTCAGGCTCAGCCACTTTTTTCCGCCGTCGACCGAGACACAAACTCCCTGGTCATTTCCCACAAAAAGAAGGTTCGGATTTTTTCTGTCTTCAAAGATGACGTTGACCGGCTTCTCAGGCAGGCTGTTGCTGATTGAAGTCCATGTCTCGCCGAAATCCGTTGTCTTGAAAACAAAGGGTCTGAAATCGTCCTGCCGGAATCCGGTCTTGGTTGCATAGGCTGTGCCTGCTTGATGAGAAGAGGCGAACACCCGGCTGACCCATAAGTTCTCAGGACCGCCGGCAGCAGCGATTTCTTGAGTCATATCCTTCCAGTTCGCTCCGCCGTCGCGCGTCATCTGGACTTTGCCGTCATCAGTGCCAACCCAGATAAGGCCGGGCTCGAGCGGCGATTCTGAAACGGTGGTGATGGTGCAGTAGCTGATCTGGCCTCCGGTCATGGCGATTTTATCTCTGTCGTTTGTGGTCAAATCCTGGCTTATCTCCTGCCAGTGGTCTCCCCTATCCAAAGACCGGAGTAAGACCTGAGCTCCGGTATAAATAATGGCGCTGTTGTGGGGAGAGATATGAAGAGGAGGAGTCCAGTTGAAGCGGTAAGGCTCCTTGTCCTTCTCCCTTCTGGGCATGATACTGGTCATCGTCCCCAGTTTCTGGTCGATGCGGCTGTGCCCGCCGAACTGGAGCGTGTTATAGATCCAGCGGCTGTCGTTCGGATCAACCTGGTTGTACATTCCGTCCCCGGTTCCGACTGTCACCCATTCTTCGAGGGTAATCTCGCCCGCCCAACTGTTGCTGGGTCCTTTCCACGAATCATGGTCCTGAAGCCCGCCGTAGATGTTATAAGGGTCTTCCATATCGACCCCGACCGCATAAAACTCGCCGAGAGGGATGTTGTAAAGATGGTCGCATGTTTTGCCTCCATCATAGGAGATGTAGAATCCGCCGTCGCTTCCGAAAAAGATGCGGTCAGAATTCTGAGGGTCGATCCACAGTGTCCTGACATCTCCAAAGGCATTGGAAAAAAGCCTTCTCGGAGGCCAGTCCACATCATTCCAGGTCTTCCCTCCATCTGTGGAGCTGGCGAGCGTAACTCCTGTCACAAAAATTTTCTTGTCGTCATTCTGGTCAACCCGAATCTGGTTAAAAGAATAGGGCGCTTTTGTCGCCAGGCCTTCTTTGCCTGAATTCATCTTTATCCAGGTCTTTCCAGCATCATCTGTTCGATAGACCTCTCCGCCGATGACCCTCTCCTGTGGTTCTCGGCCGCGGCTTTTGTCCCGGCTTGCCTCTTCCTCTGTCGGAGGCCTTTTGTTGGCATTCTCGACTACGGCGTAGATGATATTTGGGTTTTTCTGGTAAATATCAATCCCGATGCGCCCGATCTTTCCGCCCGGAAGCCCGCCGCCAAGCCTTGTCCAGGTTTTGCCGGCATTTATTGTCTTGTAGATTCCACTCTGCGGACCTCCTTCCTCAAAGTGCCAGGCAAGCCTTTCTTTCTCATAGGCCGCGGCATAAAGGACATCCGGATTGGAATTGTTGATGACGAGGTCAATCACGCTCACTTTATCGTTGATGTGAAGAACCTTTTGCCAGGTTTTGCCGCCGTCAGCTGTTTTAAAGACGCCTCGTTCCTCGTTCCTGGAAAAAAGATGGCCCATAACCGCCGCATAGACGATATCGGGATTTCTGGGATGGATGACGATGCGAGAGATGTGATGGGAATCGCGCAAGCCCATATTCTTCCAGGTCTTTCCACTTTCCACGGATTTATAAATGCCGTCCCCGCTGTGTGAGCTGCGGGCGTTGTAAGCCTCTCCAGTCCCGACCCAGACGACATCCGGGTTTGAAGGCGCCAGGGCTACATCTCCGATGGAAACCGCGGCTTGCTCGTCAAAAACCGGCTCAAAGGTTGTGCCGTTGTTTGTCGTCTTCCACAGCCCGCCGTTGCGCGTGGCGACATAGAAAGTGTAAAGATGGGCTTTGGCCGGAGAATCAGGTACGGCAAAATCCGTGACCCATGAGCCACAGCGGTAGGGACCGAGATTGCGATAGGTGAAGCTTTTGAGAATCTCTTGGTTAAATCGCTCCTGAGCAGCCAAAGAATTATTTGAAATAAAAAAAACAAGAAATAAAATCATAAATCCTGCTTTAAAGACTTTTTCGATACTCATGGCCTTGCCTCCTTTTTCTGAAAATAAATCAAAAAACTTCCTTTGTAAAATTAATAACGGCAAACGGAAGAATAAAATGCGAAATTTTGCTTCTGATCTAAATTATCTGTCCCCAAATTTTATTTTGCTTCTCACCCAAAGCCAGTTCACAAGCGCCACCGCTGCGATGACCAGCATAATTTTCAAGTGGCCGCTGCCCATCTGCGTCAC
The DNA here is from genome assembly GCA_964549955.1 of uncultured Eubacteriales bacterium. Taxonomy (GTDB): domain Bacteria; phylum Acidobacteriota; class Aminicenantia; order Aminicenantales; family Aminicenantaceae; genus CAZGMN01. Next base: position 2,313 of record CAZJXZ010000026.1, on the reverse strand, counting down.
CATCAGAGCACAGAACGCCATCCCAAGCAAGGACGCAAGCCATCCAGCAGGCAGTCGGAAGGAAGGCTCCTCGGGCTGCAATCTCCGCAGCCGAAGCAGCGCAGCGCAGACAATCCCGTAGGTAAAGAGCCTTGCTACTGCCGAGAGAATCGCATTCCAGATGAAGCTGCCATAAATCGCCAACACCCAGACCAGGGCGGTGTAGATAAGAATCGAAACGTAGGGAGTCCTAAAGCGCTTATGGACAGCTGCAAAAAATTTGGGGAAGTCGCGCTGCTCGGCGAAAGCAAATGTCAAGCGGGGCACGTTGACGAATTGCCCGGCCAGGTAGCCGTAGGTCGAAACGAGCACGCCCAGCGCAATCAGAGCAGCGCCGCCTCCGCCGAGGAAGACGCGCGCCGCCTCTGCCAAGGGCCGCTCCCGAATCTCCGGCCGGTCAAAGGCTGCGGGGTCAGTGATCGCGCCCATCACCACAAAATGCACCAGCAGGTATACTGCCGTGACGAGGATGAGCGCCATGAACAGCGCAAACGGGGCGTCGCGGCGCGGCTCTTTGGCCTCGCCCATCGGCATCAGGGCTGCCTCGAACCCGCCATAAGCGAAGATCAGCGCCAGCACGGCTTGAAGCCAGTTGCCCGGCCGAGCGGCAGAACTACCGATGCTTATCTGGCCGCCGACCAGGGCAAGTCCGGCGACAATGAAGATGCACAGCGGCAGCAATTTAGCCACAGTGAAAACATTGCTCACGTTAGCGCCGGACTTTACTCCTCGAACGTTCACCGCTGCCAGCAGTCCAATGAGCACGGTCAGGATCGCGGCCCGCGGCATAGGACGGGTCGCGGCTGGAAAGAATTCGCCGAAATAGACGACGAACAGGTTGGCATTCGCTGCCGCTGAAGTTAACCTAACCAGCCAGGCAAACCAGCCTATCTGAATACCGACCAGCGAGCCAAATGCCTTGCGTGCGTAGAGGTACGGACCTCCTGCTTCGCTGAATCGCGACGCAACCTCGGCGAAACAGGCCATGATGACACCCATGCCTAGCGCGGCAAGAAGATAGGCCAGTGGCGCTGCGCGCCCAACAAGCCGCGCCACATCATCCGGCAGCCCGAAGATGCCGCTGCCGATGATGCCGTTGATGACCAGCGCCACCAGCGTCCAGCGCCCGATGGCCCTCACCAATCTGTTTTGGTTTCCCTCGTTCATGCTCTTAAGGATGCCTCCTGTTTCTTTTTCATTACGATGTTTTCAGAGACGGATGAATCCTCGATAATTTGTCTTGAGACTGCGAGCTTCATTTTTAACGACGTGGTTTCGCTCTGATTCCGAGATAATAAGCGGTGTTAGCGTCAGGATCGATCCTGACCTTTATTTTTCCCGGCAAGGCGCTGAGGATTGGGTTCAGGCCAGGGCCATGCCCGGACATGTCGCTGAACCCATGGATGACAACGCCGATTGTCACAGCGCCTTCGTACCTTCCGCGGCCATAAAAGTCATAATGATCTCTGATGGCCACAAGGTCTCCGAGCCTGAGCTTTTTAAGGCCATATTCCTCGACGATTTCCGGGCAGGTCGTCTGAATATCATAATCAACGGACTCTATGAAAGAGCCTCCCAGGCCTGATCCCATGATATGCCCTGGAATCTCCATCACTACAGGCACTACCAGCTGTCCGTCCTCAACGGTGATGCCTATTTTCTCCAGTAGCTCAGGAGAGAGCTTGTTCACCCTCACCTCTTCGAAGCCTTCGATCATCAGACCAACGCCCTTTGCCTTGACCTGTATTCTGTCGTTCAAAGCGAGCTTCTCGACAGCGTCTTTTGGAAGCCAGACAAGGTCGTCAGCGCCGGCATGCCTTCCGAGATAGAATCCCCTGGCTCCTCTGGCGTCCCCGGAGATGACTTCTGCCTCGTTGCCGATACAGGCGAGAATGGCCAGGGCGCACTCGCTGGGCGAGGGTCTGTCCCGGCCCTGGATGGTGACATCAGGCTCGACATGGTCGGCCTGCGCCCAGCCATAGGCTGAATCGCCGATAGAGACAGTATAGTTGATCGAGGCCATTCCAATATCCAACGATGGCTTACCATCGTAAGTTGTCGAATACTCTCTGGCTCCGGCAGGCTGGACAACGCCTTCAACTGCAGTGACGATGAGTTTGTCCTTATTGGTCCTCAAAAGTCCTGAAGTTGTGCGGGTAGCACTTTTCTTCATCTTGATGCCGAGATACTTCCCGATGTTTGCTGTGGAGTCTATCCTCGCCGTCAGCTTATCGAACCTGGTGGAAAGAATCGGCGTCACGCCGATGCCCAGAC
>CAZJXZ010000025.1:0-17202 GCA_964549955.1 uncultured Eubacteriales bacterium | reverse complement strand
ATATTAATAAGATTACACAGATTTTGAAAATCAACGTTGGGACAGCACTGGGACAGTCCCCATTTTACGCTTTTTGCCCCATAATATTTTTCATGATTGTTTGTCGCCTGAAGGAAAAGTATGTGAAAATTCGGGCCTTATCACCTCATTCAAAGGCATCTGATGCTTGCATTCCGTCTTCGACTTGTCTTGACAGGATCTATCGCTCAATTTATTATTTTTCATGATAGGATGAGGGGAAAATGATGGCAAAATCCCAAGGCACACTGCCATCCTTTAAAACCAAACTCCCATCCCTAAATTTAAGTAACATCATTTAGGGGAGGAGATACAATGATGAAATTCCTCGCCAGCATATTTTCGAAAGGCGCTGGCATTGTCTTCTTTTTTTTATTTCTTGCCTCGAGTGATGCTACTCAGCAAATCGTAGAAAACTTAGAAGTACCACAAAGCGCTAGCGCTAATCTGAAAGAGATGCTGCGAATCTCCGACCAAAAAGACAAGTTCTTCTTTGAGCAACCCCTCGCAGTTTTTATAGGAAAAGATGGCTCCATATATGTTCAAGAAACCAAGAAATTTTTGAAGTTTGACGCTGATGGAAAATTTGTGAAAAATTTAATGAAGTGGGGTGAAGGTCCTGGAGAGCTCAACGGTGACTTAACAGACGTTATTGTCAGAGAAAATGACATCATCCTCTACTCTTCGAACGTAATTAAGCTCGTCAGGATAAATCTAGATGGCGAGTTGATCGAGGAAAAGAAATTTAAAAAAATTCCATTTGGAGCTCTGCTGGGGTATTATAATGGAAAATATTACGTAATGAAGGGTGAAAGACAAGATTATACTCTGAAGAGTGGCATCCAGGAAGAGAATTATAGAATACTGATCGTTTCAGAAAAAGAAGATATTCACCCTACACCATATTTACTGCCGCTTACCGTTTCTGAAGCTGTTGGCCCCAGAATGAGAGGGACCATACTAATCTCTCGTTTCATGCCCTTGAGAGTGAGCGACCGGTATGTCTTCCTGTTTCATACGCCCGAATATCTCATCAAGGTCCTTGACCTTGAAAAAGGGGAGATAACCCATAGTTTTCGGAGGAATTACAAACGGGTGAAATATGATTATAAGCCACAAATAAAAATTCTAACTGAATCACCACCCATGCCAAAATACCATAATGACCTCTGTCGACTTCTTTGGCACAAAGACAAACTTTGGGCTGTAACTTCAACATTCGAAAAGAACAAGGGAATCCTGGTGGATGTCTTTAGCCCTGAGGGAAAGTACTTAGAAAATTTTTATCTTCCGCTCTTCAAAATCATGAGGGATAACCCTCAATATTATGCACCCATGGCAATCGATGGTAAATTCCTTTACACCCTCGAACCCGATGAAAACGACCTTACGACTCTAGTCAAATACGAAATCACAAACAAATAAGGTCTCCATTGACCTCGCACTATAAGAGATAGCCTTTAGAAATTAGATTCTGAGAGAGTTCTCGTCGAACTCAGCTTCAAGAAATAGCGAAAAGGGGACAGTCCGCTTTTTTACCAATTTGCCGGCATCTAACCGTATTTTTGCTTCATCCCTAGGCAATTATATTTGTCTAATCTCAATGAATGGGCTAGACTTATTATTAATGTTAATTATTCAATAAACTAAGGATGCAACTTTTTCAAATGAATGCAAGTTTAAGGAAATGAGCATGGATGAGCATGAGCTGATGGTCCAGGTTCAGGAAGGCAGTGAGATGGCTTTCAAAGAGATTGTCAGAATTTACAAGGACAGGATTGTCAATTTCCTCTGTCAGCTCACCGGCGACTACCAGAAGGCAGTGGAATTATCCCAGGAGACCTTCATGAGGGTTTATTTTAAGGCGCATAGATACAGGCCAATAGCTCCGTTGTCATCTTGGATTTATTCCATCGCCTCCAACCTGGCCAAGACGGAGATGAAAAAGATGCGGAGAGTGCCTCTTATCTCCATCGAGGAAATTCAGAACAGCCTGCCCATCGAGGGCGAAGGCAGCAATCCCTCTGAGAGCAGCTTGATCAGGAAATTGAGAGCAGCCCTCGACTCTCTCCATCCTCGCTACCGAATCCCGGTCATCCTCAAGGATATCGAAGGCTTCTCCCAGGAGGAGATTGCTCAGATCCTGAAGAAGCCTCTTGGGACCATTAAGGCAAGGATCAGTCGGGGGAGGGAATATTTGAAAAGAGAATTGGAGAAAACCCCGCGCAGAAGAAATTCTTATTCAAAGAATGAGGAGTATCAAAATGGATGAGCTCAATCTTTTGAAAAAATTAGAGAGGACTAAAGCCCCTTCTGATTTTGAAGAAAAAGTGTTGGCTCAACTTTATCATCGAAAAAAAAGAAATTTAAACCTGAAGTATCTGCGTTTTTCACTGGCCGGAGCCTTTAGCGCCGCCCTTATCATTTTTGTTGTCTTCAATGTCTTCATTTTCCACAAGAAAAGCCCGATGCAAATTTCCGATCTTGAGAAAGGAATCTCACCGGCTTTTCAAGTGGAAGAGAAGTCAGCAAAAGATACTATTCCCGTTATTGAAACCGTTAACTATAAAGAGGAAATAAAAACTCTTTCTCCTGAGCCACGGACGATCTACATACTGGAGCAGGTTGCTGATGGGAGCCGAGCGAGAATTAGATATTAAGGAGGTTTATAAGATGAATAAATTTAAAGCCATCATTCCCATGGTCATCTTTTTCTTTACCTTTTTTATAAGCCTGAAAGCAGAGACTGGCTTGGCTGTTGGCGATGAACTCAAGATCGAGGATATGGTCAAGAAAGTCTATCCATCAGTGGTCAAGGTTGAAACCCGGAACTTTATCAGAAAGTTCGCCACCGGAGTCGTTATCGATAAAGATGGATATGTCGTCACTACAGCTTTGATTTCACCCCGTGATGAAAAAATTTCGGTATTATCCAGTGAAGGAAAGAGGATAGATGCCAAGTTTCTGGGCATGGACCCGGAGACACATCTGGCTTTGATCCAGGCCAATGATAAAAGCTTGCTTCCGATAGATGTGGGAAATACAAAATCTCTCTCTCCAGGCTCCTGGATTGGCGTGGTCAGCATCTCTCCAGAGAATACGCCATTCATCACCCAGGGGCTCGTCAGCTCGATTTCTATGGACAAGCTTCGCTTGAACGTCTGGGTTGGCCAGGGCTCGAGCGGAAGCCCTGTGGTGGACAAGGACGGCCGAATGGTCGGGCTGCTCAGGGGCGTCTATTCTGAAGAAAAGCCGGTCGTGTTTGAATTCAGAGAGAAAGAGGTTGTCGGCTCGGGCGTTGTCCTTAGCAAAGCAGAAGCGCCTGCAGGGAGCATGGCTCAGGCCATTCCGGTCGAGGTGGTGAAGAGCGTTGTTTCTGATTTAAAGGAGAAGGGAAAAGTCCAGAGAGGATGGCTCGGTGTCAGAATAGACGAGAACGAGGAAGGGAAAGTGGAGATCATGTTAGTCGAGAAAGAAAGCCCGGCAGAGCTGGCAAAGCTGAAGACCGGAGACATCGTCCTCGAGTTCGAAGGAAAAGCTGTGGCCAGTAAAGAGATGCTCGGAGATGAGATCAGGAAGAGAAAGCCCGGGGATAACGTAACTCTAAAGGTGGAAAGAGATGGAAAGACGATGGAGATTAAGGCCAAGCTGGGCGAATACCCCGAAGAAGAAGTTTGGCGGGAGATGGAGAGCAAATTCCCCCAGCTCTTCATGCCCAGACCTCAAAAAGCTCCACAGCCCTTAATGCCCCCCATGCCACGAACGCCTGTAGAACCAAGGCTATATCGCTGGGGAATGGAAAAGAGAAGATATATCGGTGTTTATCACCAAGATATCAACCGGGAGCTTTCACAGCACTTCGGCGTGGAAGAGGGAACTGGAGTGCTCATTACTAAAATTAGAGAAGGGAGTCCTGCTGAAAAAGCAGGATTGAGAGTTGGAGATGTGATCATCAAAGCGGATGGAGTCCGAGTTGAGGCAGGAGAAGACTTGAGTAAGTTGGTACAGGATAAAAAGAAGGGAGATAAGGTTAAAATAGAATTGCTCAGAGACAAAAAAAAGATGAGCGTTGAAGTCGAGGTGGAGGAAGAAGAGACGAGGCGGACACCCGATATGTTTGGCTTCCCCTTTGAGTGGAAAGATTTCATGGATTACTGGAATGATTATGCACAAATTATGAAGAGGCAGTATAAAGACTGGACGGATGATTTTTCCATAGCCTATAAAAAGCGGATGGAAGAGCTCAAAAACCAGATGAATAAGATGCAAGAGGCTTTAAAGAAACAGGCTCAAATAAGCATAAAAGGATATAAAGCGATAAGAGTCTAAGCTGCTCCGCTTTCCAATTATAAATAGAGGGGAGAAGATAAATCCTCCCCTTTTTTATTGTCAGCCTTTCTCACGGATCTTTGAGGAAGGGCTTAACCACTTTTGCATATATTTTTCAAATTCTTTGGAAGCCAGTCTTCTTTTTTTATAGAAACCCTTTTCAAGCCTTTGCCTCATCGCCTCGTAGAGGATGATTCCAACTGAGACAGAAAGGTTGAGGCTCTGCACCATTCCCAGCATCGGAATTTTGATTCTGTAATCAGAGAGGGAGAGAGCTTCTTCTGAGATTCCTTCAGATTCGTTGCCGAAGACAACAGCCAGAGGCTGAGTATAGTCCAGGGAATTATAAGGGATGGAATCTTCGGCGAGCGAAGTTCCAGCAATCTTATAACCCTGTTTCTTTAGTTTGTTGAGACATTCTGTGGCTGAAGTATAGAATCGGAATTGAATCCATTTTTCGGCTCTGGTGGAAATTGCTTCGTTCAAGGGAAAAGGCTCCCCGCCCGAGGAGATGATGTCCACATTGAGGATTCCGGCCGCATCGCAGGTTCTGACCACAGCGCTGGCGTTATGCGTATTTTTGACTTCTTCCAGGACGACTCTCAGATCAGGCTGCCTGAGCGAGAGAATTCGCCTGACCTTCTCAATCCTTTGTTTTGTTGGCATGAATTTAATATAAAGGAAATCTGGTTAAGAAGAAAAGGGGACAGGCTGCTTTTTTTTTAAAAATATTGCCTCTCCCTTTTTTGTGACTTTACAAATAAGAATATATGCCTTAAAAATATTATATTTGTAAAAAGTAAATCAATAAAATAGCCTTGGAGGTTGTGAGGGATATTTGCTGAAATCGCAAAAGAGTGGAGCGGCTAAAAATTCTTCCAAGTTAAAGAATATAAGAATTTTTTTCATCTTTTTTATGACTTATGTCATCCTCTGCGGATTTGTCATTGTCTTTCCTTACGTCTATTATGATTCGGATTCAAGCGCTTATAGTTCTATCGGACAGAAGCTTGCCTTTCTTCCATTGAGCAGATGGTGCGCGCCAGAGTGGGGAGGCCATGGCGGCCATGTCGGCTATTTTCAGGACCATCCGCCCGGAATTTTATGGCTGACTGCAATTTTTGTTCGGCTTGGAGTTCCCGGGCCTTCGGCTGCTTTGTGCGCCAACTTTTTATACCTGTCCATCTCTCTCTATTTCATCTATCTATTAGCTGGCTACTTCGGCGGCCCTTTATTAGGCTGGAGTGCGGTTTTTGCCTATACCTTTACTCCGATTTTCCTGCAGTATCTGGTTCGCGCCAATCAGGAGCACCCCTTGAATCTGGCTGTGGTGGCTGGAATTTATGGCCTTGTTCGATGCCAGGAATCATGGGGATATAAGGCCGTCTTTGTCTTCTCCTTGGTCTTTGCTTTCTTGATAAAGGGGATGAGCGGGCTTACAGTCTCCCTGGCAGCTTTCATCGCCTGGGTCATCCTTTTTCGAAACAAAAAGACTTTATTCTTCATTGTCCTGGCCCATCTGGTCGCCCTGGCGGCGATGGCCCTCTTCGAGCTCTGGTATGAGCAGGTGACTGGAGGAATATCCTTCTGGCGAAATTATTTCGCCATTCAACTGGGAAGCGCAGTGGCCGGTGGGTTTAATCCTTTAGCTAAAATTTGTAACTTTATCTGGTATCTGGGAAGAGCGCTCTGGTTTCCAGCGCCCTGGGTTTTTTTTATTTTTTATGGACTCTTCAAAGGAATAAAGGGAGACAGGTCTTTATTTAAAGCTAAATTTTTCTTGTTGTCCTTGAGCAGTGCATTTTCGATTATCCTCTGGTTCTCTCTTTTTAACCGCAAGGCAGACCGCTATATCTTTCCTGCCTATATTTTCCTGGCTCTGGCCGGAGTCTTTGTTCTGTTTCAACACAAAGTGAAATTAAGACATTGGCTTGAAAGAAAAAGGAATCTTTTACCGGTCTATTATTCTCTTATCCTTATTTTTATTACGCTGGCCAGATTATTCTTTCACAATTACCTTTATATTTTCATCAAGCTCTGGCCGGGATGAGCGAGTGTCCCAGATTCCATGATTATCATAAAGCTATGCCACGCCTTTTGTTAAAAAAAGATCATTGTCTATCACGGAATTTGAGGGACAATAATTTCCTTTTCCGCTGCGCTGGCTGGGGGATAAATCTATTTTCCTCACAGCTTTCTTAATGGTATAGTAAAAATCAAAAAGCTATGGAGATGTTATATTATTCTTTGAGGAGGCCCAGGAAAAATGAGTGAAAGAGAAGGCAAGAAAAAATATATCGCCTATTGTGGTCTATATTGCGGAGATTGTCCCTGGTATACAGGAAAGATTGCAGATTTTGCCCGGGACCTGCGGAAAGAGTTGAGAAATACACGGTTTGACAAGCTCGCAGAATTCATCGCTGATTTTCCTCAATTCTCAGTTTATAAAAGCTACCCGCAGTGTTATGAAGTGTTGGGAGCCTTGATGAAAGGCCGCTGTAAGAGACCGTGTCAGGAAGGGGGAGGCCCGCTTTCCTGTAAGGTAAGAAAGTGTTGTCAGAAGAGAGAAATCAGCGGATGCTGGGAATGCGACGAATTCGAAAAATGCGAGAAGCTGGGCTTTTTGAAGCATGGCCATGGAGATGCTCATCTGAAAAACTTGAAACGCATAAGAAGGAAAGGCGCAGATGTCTTCCTCGCAGGAAAAAAACATTGGTTTTCTGTGATTAAGAATGAATCTCGTTAAGCAGTGAAGGAAATGTGTCTTTTTAAGACGTGTGGCCGAGATGTGCTATTGGATATTTGCCTGAGTTATATCGTCCAATTAATATCGGAAATGACACCAACAGCGCCTTTGACTTGTCCATATTTTGGGAAAATAGCCATCTCGACTCTAGCTTGATATTCTCGGCCGGGGTTCATTGTAAAAGGCTGGCTTACAAGGTGATACGAGCCTGTTCCGGAAATTTGGTAAGAGTTTGTCACCAGATTGAGTTGACGCCCGTCCTCGTAAACTGTCACGATAACGAAGTCGGAGGTCCTCTCGATTCCTTCGGCATAAGAGACATTGATATCCGCGGCTATGGTCACGCCGGACCAAGGCTGAGAACTTGAGTTCTTTATCTTGACGGAAAAAAAGCCAGCGACCGCGGCATCATGTTGGGGACCATCGATGGCCGTTAGCCAAACCTTTTTGCTCGACAAATCGGCGTCCGCTGCAGCGATACCACTCGTTGAAATCCATTTTTGGGGATAAGCGTTAGGCTGTTGTCTTAGAAATCGCAGGATCTCTTCGCGGAGCATGGGTTTTTGGACCTGGACTTTGACTTGTACTCCGGCGGAAAAACCGTCATCCTCCGGGCCGCTCTTTCTCGTTTCTCGAGCCCATGAACTTGCGAAGAAGCTCTCTCCAATGATTACTATGACGGCGAAAGTACTCCAAAAAACGAAACCATTTCTGAGTTTCATGAGTCTTCCCTCCTCAAAAATAATAGCGTTATAAAAATAATCCGTTTCCCCCCAAAAAGTCAACGACTCTGCACTGAGAGGACGGTGATTGTTATTCTTTGGGACTATGCTCCATTTGATCGTGATGAAATAAGCGTTGTTTAACTTACAACCATCTTCGCCGCAAGAATCAGCCAGAAAAGAAGAGCTCCGACGAGAGCTCTCCATTCCCTGTTTTTTCGATAGAGCTTGGAGCTGAATTTGTTTTTTTGGGGAAGGGATGCTTTTTTAAAAGAAGGGAAAAAGAGAGGAACCCTTTTCCTGTATTCCTCAAATTCATCAGGGAAAAGAGCCTTCATCTTTTCCTCTTCTTTTTTGATAACCAGAGGATAAAAGAGGAGGAAATAGACAATGAACAGACCGAGAACCCACCATGAGCAGGAGGCTACGGCGACGCTGACTCCGATGACAAAGTTACCAAGATAGAGCGGGTTTCTCGTCAGGCTGTAAGGACCGGACATGGTCAGCTCTTTTTCTTTTCTGAGATGGCCGGCGGCCCAAGCCCTGATCGCAAGCCCAACGAAACAGACGATCATACTCGCAAGGAGCGAAGAGAGCACCGGCCTGGCAAGGAGAATGACCAGGATGAGGCAGACCAGGCCACTCCTGACTCTCCAGCGGTAAATCGCTTCCTTCAAATTGGGGCTAAGCATTCCTTTTCACTAATGTAAACGCAACATTTTATCTGTCATGCGAATGGCTGTGCAACGAAGCAATAAGAGAATTTATTTAAGGAGATTGCCACGGCGCTTCGCGCCTCGCAATGACATCTTCCGATGGGCACGCTCCCTTCGGTCGTTCGCCACGACAATTTAACAAAATTCATTGCGCTTCTATTATTTGAAGGGCAAGATTGGCGACTTCCTCTGGTGTTATTTTCTTGAGACATTCAAGGCTCTGACATTTCCTCTTGTAACAATAGCTGCATTCGATCTCATGAAAGGCCACTCTGTCCTTGTTTCTGTAAGGCCCATTTCTCCGCGGGTTTGTCGGTCCGAAGATGCCGACAACCGGTCTGGAAAAGGCGCAGGCCGCTTGAAGGGCAAAAGTGTCGCCGCTGATTAAAAGGGCAGATTCTCTGACCAGAGCCATGACCTCTTTCAAGGATAGATAGGGCGAGAGAGGGATATCGGTCTTCTCCTGAATTTTCTTGGCTAATTCCTTCTCTGCCTCATTCCCCCAGAGGATGAGAGAGAAAAAATCCTTGTTTTTCATCATCTCCGTCAATCTCACCCAGTTTTCGGCAAACCATCTCTTTGTTTGCCAGGCCGCACCGACATTGTAGACAAGAAGCTTCTTGCGGCCATCGTGGCCGATTTTTCGCAGCTTGCGTCTAACTTCTTCTCGGAGTTCCTCAGGAAGAGCAAGGGGAAACTCGTATTTTTTTTCCTCTATTCCTATCTTTTTTAAGAGCTTAAGATTTTTGCTGATGACGTGGATCGTTTCTGGCATCGGCTCAAGCCTTTCCGTGTAAAACAAGGAAGCCAGAGGCTCTCTGAGGTTTCGGCGGTGGAAGCCGATTCTTCTTCGGGCGCCGGAGAGAAGAGCCAGAAACCCGGATTTCGCCAGCCCTTGAAAATCAAGGGCAATCTGGTCTTTATTTCTCATCTCCTTTCTCAGCCGCGAGAGTTCTTTCCAGAATTTTCTTGTATTCGGCCGCCACCCTGTCTGGACCACGATGACTTTATCGATGCCAGGAACGAATTCGAGAATTTCATTTCCCTTCTTCTCCACGACCCACGAGATTTTTGCTTCAGGAAAATTTTTTCTCAATGCCGAGAAGGCGGGAAGAGTGTGGATGATGTCACCCAGAGAGCTGAGGCGGATGATGAGCAAGTTATCCATGGCAGACAGACTCTATTCTTTTTTTCCTAATCGCGAGCCGATTTCAGCGATGAGCTGGGAAGTTGATTTTATCTTAGGCCCTCCTGTTATGGCAATCTTTCCTCCGTATTCTTTGACCGTCTCCTTTTCAGGAACTGTCTTGACTGTGTAATCCGAGCCTTTGGCATGGAAATCGGGTTTGAGAGCGAGAAGAACCCTGGCTACATTCGTTTCGTTGAAGAAGGTGATGTAATCGACGAAGTAAAAGGAAGAGATAATTTCCGCCCTTTCTTTCTGGTTGAGGATTGGCCTGCCTTTTCCTTTGAGCTTGCGGACAGAGGAATCGCTGTTCAGAGCTACAACCAGGATGTCTCCTCTTTTCTTGGCTTCCTTCAAGTAGCGGATATGCCCGAGATGAATCAAGTCGAAGCAGCCGTTGGCCAGAACGATTCTCCGGCCTCTTTTTTCATGGGCGCTTATGATTTTCTTTAGCTGGTGAAGAGTGTATAGCTTTTTCAATTTTAAGAAACAACAGCCTGCCTGAGTTCTTGAGTGCTCAGCGTGGCTGTTCCTTTTTTCATGACCACTACTGAGCCGGCATAGTTGGAAAGAAGAGCAGCCTCTCTGAAAGTTGCGCCGCAGGTCAGAGCCAGAGTCAGGACGCTGATGACCGTGTCTCCGGCTCCGGTGACATCGACGATATCCGTGGTGCCGATGATCGGGATGAGAAAAGGAGGCTTATTCCTCTCAAAAAGAGCCATTCCTTTTGAGCCCCTGGTGATGAGCACGGCAGCCGCCTTTGTCTTGTTCAATAGAAACCTTCCCGCCTTTTTTATAATCAGACTTGAGTCTTTCAGCTCGATTCCCGTGGCTCCCTCGACCTCAGGCTCGTTGGGAGTTGAGACAGTCACTCCTTTGAACTTCAGCAGCCTGAAGCGAGAATCAAGAGTCACCGGGATGTTCGATTTCTTGTAGAGAGGGAGTATCTGCTTAAAAATGTCTTCCTTGACCGTAAGATAGTTATAGTCTGAGATGAGAAGGGCCTTTATCCGCTTGCAGACACTTTCCAGGGACTTTTGAATTTTTCTTTTCAGGTCGCTGCGCTCAGGGACACGGCTCTCTTTGTCGATCCTCAAAATCTGCTGTTTTCTCGTCGATTCTTCTCCAGCCAGGATTCTGGTTTTGATCGGCGTTTGATAATCCTGCGCCTGGATTAAGAAGTCTGTAGAGATGCCCTTGTCCTTGAAGATGCGGATGATTTTCTTTCTGGAATCGTCTGAGCCCAAGACCCCCACAGGAAAAGGCTCTGCGCCCAGAGCCTTGAGGTTGAGGACAGCGTTTCCTGCTCCTCCGAGGGAGAATTCCCTGTTTCTATAGCTCAGGATTAAAACCGGAGCCTCTCTCGATATGCGGCGGGTTGTGCCTAAGATATACTCGTCGAGGATGAAGTCTCCCCAGACGGCAATTTTCTTGCGGGGAAAACTTTCAACGAGCTTAAGCAGATATTTTTTCTGTTTGTCCACTGGCTTGTAAGCAAAAATCTTTATCAGAAACAGAGTAAAAGGTCAAATGGAGAAAAGCTTCGTTATGGATCAGGCTGGGTGTCTCGAAGACACGCCGCTTTTGCCCCAGCGAGTCAAAAGCGGCTCGATTCCAGGCTTCGCTCTCCTCGACCTTCGGTCGAGGAACCGTGCCCGCTCAGCCTTCCATACGGTCTTCTCGACACCCAGCCTGATCTTTTTCATGATGCGGATTTTTTAAGTCTTGTACAATCTTCAATATTTCTTTTGCCCGCTTCTTTGCCTGCTCTTCTAATTCTGCAAAGGAAGTCGGCTTTCTTTTCAGGAAGTCGCTTATTTGCTGCGATGTCTTCTCAAAAAAAATTTTGGCCCAGGCTTCATCAGGCGCCTTTTCTCCCCACAGCTTTCTTGGCCCCTCGAAGCCTCCTTCGGCTAGATACCAATCTTTGATGTATTGAAATCCGGCCAGGAAGATGAGATAGCCGAGCGAGGTGGCTGCAGGCGGGATCCTGATGCTCAGTGATTTTATTGTCTCAAGATGAATTTTCTGCTCTCCTTCATAGGAGACCATGAGGTGTCCGCCAGGAGGAATGAATGCCCCAAGATGTTTGAAGAGCGCTCTATCCTGCCCGTCTTGACTGAGGGAGATGGCGAGAAGCTTCTCTTCTGAGTCTGAAAACTCAAGCTCCTCCCTGTATTCGATGTCTATCCATGGCTTCACACCCTCTTTTCCGCCGACGCTGTAAATGCCTTTGACCACAGGGAGGGTGCTGAGCTTGCCAGCAGCATTTTGAACATAAAGCTTAAAGCCTTTCCAGCCGCTCATACGAAGCTGCTTGACTTGGCCGAGCCGAAGAGAAAAACCGTTTAGTCTCAAGTCATGGAGTTTATTCAAGGGAAAAAGCTCATTCTCTTCATGCATATTCAATTCCGAAAATTTTTAAACAAAAGTCTAACATAAAAAAAGGGGACTGTCCCTATCTTGTATAGAAAAAGCGGAATGTCCCTTTTTTATTTGCAGATGGTTTCTTAAAAAAGAGTTGTTAGGCCACGTTTCAATTGACTCTTCCTCTTCCTCTTGACATCGGCCTTTCACTATGTTTTAAGCTAAAGAGCAAATTATCGATGATAATATGAAATGAGTTTTTTCAAGGAAAAAGATGGTTTTCTTTCTGTTGACGGCTCGATTTTATGCAAGGAGTTGAAGATGAAGCGAATCAAAAGGCTTTCTGAGAGTTTCATACTTTGGGCTCTGGCTTTGATTCTTCTTACAGGAAAAAGCATTTCTGTCCAATCCCAAACAAAATCCCAACCGCAATCGATCAACATCGACTTGCTGGTCATCAAGCTTGAGCCCATGATTCATCAGATGATGCTCGAGGGAAAAATTCCATCGGCCACAGTTGCCCTTGTCGCCGGAGAGGAGATCATCTGGACAGGTGCTTACGGCTATTCCAACCTCTGGGCCCGCACCTTTGCCGTTCCGAGCACGGTCTATCTCATCGGCTCGACTTTCAAGACCATGTCCACTTTTGCCCTGCTGCAACAGATGGAAGCAGGCAAATTCAAGCTCGATGACCGGGTCAACGACTACCTCGAAGATTTCAAGATTCAGGGCGAGGACCCAACTCATCCCGTGACCTTCCGCCATCTCTTGACTCACTCCTCCGGGCTTCCTGCTGACTTCGGTCCCCACCAGGTTTGGGGTGAAACCGTCCCTCTTTCTTTGAAAGACTACCTGAGCAAGTTTTGCAAGCTTAAGAATCCTCCTCTGACTAAAATCGAGTATTCCAACACAGCTTATACGCTCATAGCTTATCTTGTCGAGAAGTTTTCAGGCGTTCCTTACAAGAAATACATCCAGGAGCATATCTTCGACCCCGTGGAGATGAATGACACCGCCTTCGCTCCCAGGCCTGATATGGAGGAGAGGCTGGCCATGCCATACATCGTCGACAACAAAACTGGAAGCCAGGTGCCGACTTTCCGGCTGAAGGCCAACGTCTGGCCAGCAGGAATCGTCTATGGAACTGTCACCAACCAGGCGAACTGGCTGATCGCCAACCTCAACGGCGGTCTTTTCAAGAATCAGCGCTTGATCAGCGAAGAGACGTTCAAGCAGGTCATGACCCGCCAGTACGACCAGTTTGTGGGCCGAATCAGCGAGGGCTGGCTGAACGAGACCACAGGCTATGGCCTGACCTGGTGGATTTCCCAGCGCAAGGGCGATACTCTTTTTGCCCACAGCGGGAGCGTGCCCGGATACACGGCATTTCTCGTTGGAGACCTCAACAAGAAAACAGGCTTCGCCATCTTGACCAACGGCAACAGAGCTCATAGATATCTTTTTGACCTGGCGATTAAAGCCTTGGACATTATCGAAGACTGCAGGAAATAGCCGAAAATATGGAGACCCAAAATTTTATCCTGGGACTTTTTACAGGCAAAAATAGGCACGTTTGAAAATATCATGGTTTGGACCCAAAAGGATGGCAAGGAGAAAAAAGAATGAGAGGCAACAGGCTCAGCCTTTTTTGGAAGTCCCGCTACGGCCATGTCCGATTCAAGCTGATGGACATCAACTGTCTTTCTTACATGGCGCTCATCGGATTTCTTTTGATTTTTTTTCACAAGGCTGTAAAAAACTGGCCGCTCTGGATCCTTGTTCATGCAGCCTGGATTGTTATCGTCTCAGAAATCATACGATTGAGTGAGAAATATCCGCAAAGAAAGACTTTGTCAGCTCTGCGGACATTTTATCCCATCGCTGTCCTGCTCTATGGCTGGTTGGAGCTGAATCCACTCTTGCTGATGTTTTTCGATTCTTTCTGGGGAACAGACATCATCGTTCGGTGGGATAAGCTTATTTTTGGAGTGTATCCCACGGTCTGGATGCAGCGGCTGTATCGGCCCTGGCTGGATGAAATTATGAATTTTATCTATGCCTCCTATTACACTTTTTTCCTTCTCATCCCCTTATATTTTTATGTCCGAAAAAGAAAGCAGGAGGCATATGCCATCTATTCCCTTGCCACCTTCACCTATTTCACCAATTATGTCCTCTTTTTCTTGATCCCGGTCTTAGGCCCCAAAGCCGTCCCGCTTCTTCAGCAGCTCCAGATCAAAGAGCATACTGGCTATTTGTTCACAGCCCTTAACCGCATCCTCCAGGCGAGCGGAGGTGTGGCTGGAGCTCATTTTCCTTCCTCTCATGTCGCCGGCGCTCTGGTCTGGATGCTCGCCGGCTGGAGGTATTCCAAGAAGGTTGGGTTTATTTCAGCCCCGATTTCCTTGACTATAGGGGTTTCGACAGTCTACATGAACCTTCATCATGCCGTGGACCCCATCAGCGGCTATATCTGGGGTGCAATCTGTTTCTTCATTGCTTTGAAGCTTATTAAAGAGAGGGGAGAGGACCCTAAAACATTTCTTCAAAAGTCCGCCCGATAAAAATCAGAGAAAAGTCTTTTCAAAATAGGCGCAACTATCCTTTATAGTTTTTTCAAAAGGGATATAACTGTGCTTGAATTCCTTTATGCTTTTCTGGCTGGAATAGTAAGTCTTCCAGCCGCTAAGCTTCCCGTAAGCATAAGTCAGAAGAGGTTTTTTGTTGGTGACAGAGCTTAAGAGCTCGAGGAAAAAGCCGGCTGTGCTCAAAAAAGAAGCCGGAACAGGGAAGGGGTAGACCTTCCTCTTCGCATGCTTGGCAACGGTCTTTAAAACTCGCGAATATTCAAGGTTTGCTCCGACAACGAGATATCTCTCCCCGTACTTTTCTGAGTTCAAGGCTTTGATGATGATGCTGACCAAATCCCTGACATCGACAATGGCCAGGCCGCCGCGAAAGCATCCAAAAACTGTCCCTTTATAAATCCGGTCATAGAGCTGGTTATGGGGAGTGGAGAGGTTTGAGTCTCCTGGGCCCATGATTGAGGCTGGGTTGAGAATGACTGCTTTCAGTCCTTTTTCTTTGACAGCCTGCTCAACAATTTTCTGGCCTTCATATTTGGAGACCATGTAAGAGAAGCTTTTGGGCCAGTTAAAGGGAGTGTCTTCGTTGGCAAGGCTTCCGTCTTTTTTAAATCCGGATGCGCCGACGCTCGAGATGTGAACGAGCTTTTGAATCTTATGCTTGAGGCAGGCTGCAACGGTGTTCTCGACTCCTGTCTTGTTCACTTCCATAAGTTTCTTGGAGTCTTTCTTCCAGTAGGAAATAAAGCCGGCCAGGTGGACGACATGGGCCTGGCCCCTTACAGCCTTCTCCACCTTCTCCCTCTCTGTGATATCGCCCTCGATGATTCGCAGCCTTTTATCGTTCTTCAGTATTATCTTGAGAGGGTCATCGGCAAGGACAAAAGCTGAGATTTCAGCTCGAGGAAAGTGTTTCGGCAATTCCCCCAGCAGAACATTGCCCACAAATCCTGTTGCACCTGTGACTAGAATTTTCATCCGAGTTCTATCTTTCTTCTTAGACCTTTCGATGATGTCTGAGATAGATGAAGGTATCGTTCAAGATGCCGATGAGGGCATGGATGAAGATGGTGTAGAGGAAAGATTTTGTTGCATAGGCGATGATTCCGAAGATTATTCCTCCAAAAAAAGAGGAGAATATCTCAGCCTCAGGATGGCCGAGGTGATAGACTGTCGAAACGATCGTCTGGACAAGAATGGCAATCAATACTCCTGCCTTGCCGTCTGCGGCCATTCCGGCTATTGAAAAAAGAAAGAATCCCCTGAAGGCAAATTCCCAAGCCACATAATAAAGCAATAAATAAAATGCCTCGTAGATAACAAAAGTTTTTGGACTCTTGCAAGCTTTTTTGGAAAAAGGGTAATAATCTTTGAGCTTCGGGTCATTCGAGCCGATGAAAGCAGAAAGAGCGCAGACCGGGATGGAGACCAGGATTACTTTAAGCCCCAATCGATAATCGCCGAGTTGAAATCCAAGTTTTCCCAGCACGTCAAGCGGCTGAGAGGAGAAGATGAAAATTACGATGACAGGGATTATCAGCAGAAAGAGCGAAAAATAGGCAAAATAAAGAAGGAAAGCTTTCAAATCATCTTCATACTTTTTGAGCAATTTCCTGAAATTAAAGAGCGAAGAGAGCAGCGTGAAGCTGAGCGCATAAATTAGAAACAGCAAAGAATACAAGGATAGATAGCTTCGAGCGATTTCTTTCAAGAATGAAAGCATTCTGGCACCAAAGCCTTATTTTAAGTGCCCCGAGGCTTTCTCAGCCAGATACCAGTCCATGATGGCCTTGAGTTGCTTTTCTACGTCTTTGTCAGGATTGTAATTCAGTTCTTTGATTGTTTTCGATATGTCATAGTTTGTGCGAGTTGTGACCCTCTTAATTCTATAAAATGTCAGAGGAGGCGCATAGGAAGGGACGAAGAAATGGATGATTTTCATTACAAAAGCGATGACAAAAGGGAAAAAGACAGGTATATAAATCCTCTGTTTCCTGTTGAGCCTTTTCAGGAAAGCGGAGAAGAATTGCTTCCAGGTCACATCGTTGCCGTTGCTGATGGTGTAAGCCCGGCCTTCGATATTTTTGGTGACGCAGGCAAGGTAAGTTGCTTGGCATAAGTTTTCCACATAACAGAGCGGGAAAGTCCACTTGCCGCTGCCCACGATTGGGGGAACGCCGTCATCAATTCCTTTCAGGATAGGAACACAGGAGACTCTGTCATTCGGGCCATAGACATCAGCCGGCCTCAAGATGACCAAGGGGAAGCCGTTTTTATTGTGCAAGTCAAGGAGGTGCCGCTCTGCTTCTAATTTATACTTGACGTAAGGGATAAAAAGGGCAGACCTGCCCGGATTCTCCTCGGATATGTTTAACTTCCTGTATCCCAGGACAAGAGCAGTGGAAAGGTAGATGAACCTCTGAAATTTGATTTTTCTGGCGAGGAGATGATTGACAAGATCGATTGTCCCCTGATAGATGTTTTTCTGGCAGCTTTTCTCATCAGCAACGTCAGAGACAATCGAGGCGCAGTG
>CAZJXZ010000024.1:0-17391 GCA_964549955.1 uncultured Eubacteriales bacterium | reverse complement strand
AGGTTCAAAATGACTTGGGCCAGGATGCCATTGTGGTCACAGTCTTTCCCGACGATAACAAGAAATATCTCAGCACTGACCTCATGAAAGAGGAACCAATAAAGAATGGATTCCTTGCTCCCCATGTCAAACTTCTTGAGTTTAATTCCTTCAAGCGCGTCTGGCAGACCTGCTGCAATCCAGATGAATGCAGAGAGGCGGCATCCGGTGATATGGGGAAAGAACAACCTTTGTCTGATTGTCCCTGGAGGTCGAGGTTCATAGCTGGAAAGAAAAAATAATATTGTCCCCACCTGCTATTGCTTCTTTTAAATTCATGAATAATCCAAGTTAAAATTTGGCTGCTGGCTATTGATTATATATCCTGAGCGATCGAAAGGAGGTTATCCACAGATGAAAGGAAAACTTAACTGGACATTATCTGTCAGTTCGCTTCTCATCGGTGCTTCATTTTTAACCTACACCATCCATTATTTAATCTTTCGAGACTTGCATCACATTTTTATCTATATGGTAGGAGACATAGCCTTTCTTTTCCTCGACGTCCTGCTTGTCATCCTCTTCATTGAACGTTTGCTTTCCCGAAAAGAGAAAATGGCGCTTATGAAAAAATTGAACATGGTCATCGGCACTTTTTTCAGCGAAGTGGGGATGGAGCTTCTTAGAAGATTTTCCTTTTTCGTCAGGAACGCCGAGAGCTTGGAGAAAGTGCTCGAAATCAAGCCAGGCTGGAATAGAAAGGATTTCAGAAAGGCAATAGCCGAGGTGAGGAGCTTCTCTTATGAGGTTAAAATCGACAAGTCTCATCTCTCCCAGCTTCGGGATTTTCTTCTCAGCAAGCGCTCTTTTATGCTAAGACTTCTTGAAAACCCAAATCTTCTCGAACACGAGCGGTTTACCGACCTTCTCTGGGCAATTTTTCATCTGACCGAAGAGCTTGCTTTCAGAGAGGATATGCTGGAAAACCTTCCAGAATCGGATTATCAACATCTGGCCGGGGACTTGAAGAGGGCCTATTCCCAGATGACAAGTGAGTGGATGAGCTACACTGAGCATCTTAAAGACAGCTATCCTTTTCTTTATTCCTTGGCAGCCAGGATTAACCCCATGAATCCCAGCGCTTCAGCCATCGTGGTCTAAAGAAAATCATCCCTTCTGTTCTCATTCAAAAAAGCAGATGAAACAAGCGGAGCCCTTGGAGGTCTATTCTTGACTTTTGGTTAGGATGCATCCCTGACACTTTTTTTATCAAAAAACGTTTTAGCAATTTTTACGTTGAATAACGCTGTGTAATCTTTTAGAATAGTTAGCTGATTATTTTAAGAGGAGGACAAGATGGCTTGGCACCGATTTCAAAATTTTTCCATAGCATCGCTCTTTTTATTAACCTCTGTTCTTCCATCTCATTCCCAATCTGAGCTCTCGGTCAAAGAGATTGTGGAAAAAAATATCCAGGCTGTTGGGGGAAAAGAAGCTTTATCCAGAGTTCAAAATTATTCTTTTAAATATGGCTCAGTAACATATTATATGTCTGCCGCCGGCGTCATGAAGCTGACGGACGGAAAAGAGCCGATCATTACCGAGGTCATCATCGCCAGCAAAGACAAAGTCAGACGGAACTGTTTCAATAAAATGAGCGATCTGGCGGGAATTCAAAAATCCATGTATCAGAGTCTGTCAAAACTCCGCTGCGGCCTTTACACTCTTGTCAATTTTAAGGATCAGCTCATTCTTAAGGGGCTTAAAAGCTACGGAGCTGAAAAGCATTATGCGTTGGCCACAAAGGTAGGCGACTTGGATGTTGAGTTCTATCTTGATGCTGCTGATTTCCGTCTAAGAAGGGCTGTTTTCAAGGGCTTTAACCCTTCCCTGGAGAAATATGAGGTCAATCATGACTTCGGTCCTTACCAGGAGATAAATGGGCTGAAAATACCCTCTTCCTGGTTTGCCTCACTGGTGGGAACTCGGGGCAGCAATTTCGAAATTTCTGAAGTCAAATTGAACCAGCCTTTGGAAAAAGACTTCTTTTTCAAACTAGAGCTCAACGTGGGCAAGGTGAATGTCACAAATGGGGAAGTCAGCGGAAACATCGTCAGTTCAAGCTATCGGAGGAACATGCTTATCATCGCCACTAACTGGACGGATGAATGCCTGCGCAGGGCTGGTTTTAAAACAAATGAAAAATTGACCCTTCAGATAGCTGACCAAGAGCTTGAGATCGATTTTTATGAAGCGCAGTTTCCAAGAGAATCGGTCGGACCGGGCTCTAGGCTTATGGCTTTGAATCCGGAAAGCGAGAATTATCTCGTCTACCTAATCTCTCCGGAATACCAAAAGCTAGCTGAAAAATTAGAAGTCCTCTTGCCCATCCGGGTAAGAAGAAAGTGAAGAAAAGGAGGAAATCATGTCCAATCTCAGCCGTCGTAATTTTCTGGCAGCATTCAGCTCAGGCCTTTTGGGTTTTGGGCTTTCAAAAAACGTCAAGGCAAGCTCGAATGAGAAAGCCTTGGCTCAAGGGCAGCCTGCTCCAGCGAAGATTCAGAAATACAACTCATTAGGAGCGACTGGCATAAAAGTCTCGGATGTCAGCTTTGGGGCTATATCGTTATTCGAGCCAAATGTCTTAAGGTACGCTTATGACCTGGGATTGACCTATTTTGACACAGCCGAAGGCTATGTGAACACGAAGAGTGAATCCTATATCGGCCAGGCCCTTAAAGACATAAGGGATAAAATTACCATCACCACCAAGCACCCTTATTTCCCCCAGCAGCAGATCAAGAGGGAGGACATCGTCCGCAGAGTTGAGGCCAGCCTGAAACGGATGCAGACCGATTATGTCGATGTGGCCATGATTCATAACATCAGCGACCTTTCTTTGCTCAAGAATGAAGAGCTTCAGGCTGCGTATTCCCAGCTGAAGAAAGATGGAAAGATCCGCTTCACTGGATTTTCCAGTCATAATCCAAAGCTTCACCTGAAGCAGGCTCTTGAGATTGATTTCTGCCAGGTTGCGCTTTTTGTTTATAACCACGTAGAGAGCAAGGAAGCTGAGCCTGCCATCGAAGAGGCGCGCCGCAAAGGAATTGGGACAGTGGCCATGAAAGTCTTTGCCGGAGGAATGCAGGGAAACCTGAAATCTCTGATCAGTCAAGAAGTGAGCTATCCTCAAGCAGCGATTCGTTGGGTTTTGAGCAATCCCAATATTGACTGCTGTATCGTGACCATGAGCAGCTATTCCCATGTTGAGGAATATACGGCGGCATCTGGGAAGCCTTTGAATAGAGAATCTCTTAAGATGATTACCGAGTATCAGCGTCAAACTTCCGGCGAATACTGCCGGGTGAGCTGCGAGAGATGTCTTTCATCCTGTCCCAGCAGCGTTGCCATCAACGAGATTCTCCGTTACAGGATGTATTTTGAGAATTACAGGATGGAAAAGGAAGCCATGAGCTATTATGCCCAGCTTGCGGAGAGCAAGAAGCCTCTGCTTTGTTCCGGGTGTTCTGGATTCTGTGATTCAGCCTGTCCTTACGGCCTTAAGGTGAAGGAGAAGCTTGTTCATGCCCATGAAATCTTAAGTGCCTGAGCCTTTTCATAAAAATTAGAAAAGCGCTTCTCTAGTCCTCCCTTGTCCTATGGAGAGCATCTTATCGTTCATCTTGATTTCGGCCTGCTTTCTATCTATAGTGGATATTCGATTTTTCTCTAGCTTTGGAAATTAGGCTCTTGGATTTAGAATCTTAGGAAGGAGGGAATTATGACTAAATTTTTCTGCTTTCTTTCTATCCTTTTGCTTGTTTTCACAGCCTCGGCAGCGGTCCAACAAGCATTTGAGGAAGATATCATTCCCACTTCTCATGGTGAGCTTAGGATGACGTTCATCGGCCACGGAACGCTTCTCTTTGCCTTCGGTGGAAAGGTTATTCATGTTGATCCAGTGAGAAGATATGCGGATTATGCCTCTCTGCCCAAGGCTGACATCATTCTCGTAACTCATGAGCACGGCGACCATCTCGACCCTGGCGCGATTGAAGTCATCAAAAAAGAAGGAACAGACGTAATCTTGACCGAAAAGTGCAAAGAAAAATATCCAGGGGATCAGACCATGAAGAATGGCGAGGTTCGCACTGTCCAAGGAATCAAGGTTGAAGCTGTCCCCGCTTATAATATAGTGCACATGCGGAACGAAGGTCTCCCCTACCACCCCAAGGGAGAGGGCAATGGCTATATACTAAATTTTGCTGACAAAAGAGTTTATGTGGCTGGAGATACAGAGAATATTCCGGAGATGAAGGCGCTCAAAAATATCGATATTGCCTTTTTGCCCATGAACCTTCCTTACACCATGACTCCAGAAATGGTTGCTGATGCCGCACAAGCTTTCAGGCCAAAAATACTCTACCCTTATCACTATGGAAACACAGAAGCATCGAAAATCATGGAGCTCCTGAAGGATGTTAAAGCAATCGAAGTCCGCATAAGAAAGTTGAATTAAGAATTTATATCCAGCTGAAATTTCACACCTGTTCTGGAGTGATTATCCAGATAATCATCCAGGTGTCCGTGTATTCTAAACAAACGGCCCCAGAATTCTTGAAAGAGACGATCTTATAGTTCTCTGAGCCTGTTAAGAGCAAGGAAGCCAATTTCTCCAAGAATGGCAGATGGCCGACAATCATTAGGTTCTTGTTCAAGGATTTTATTTTCTCAGGAAATTCGCTGACCGAATCCAGAGGATTCAGGTCGTTTCTTTCTGAAATCTCAGGACAGGAAATGGACTTGGAGATAATCTGAGCTGTCTGAATCGCGCGCAATTTCTGGCTGTGCCAGAGAAAGTCAACCCTGATTTTTTCAGCTTTAAAAAATTCTGCCATTTTCTGAGTCTGAACTTCCCCTTCCGGACTCAGCGGTCTTTTTGGGTCTTTCTCCTCAGGCAGGGACAAGCCATGCTGAACCAAATAAAGCTTCAACTCACCACCTCATTCAATAGAGCAGATAAGGTTTCCGTAAATTTGAAAATTTATTTAAATCCTCTTCAAAATTTTTTAATATATCCTTGACATCAACCCCTTTTTCAAGGGCTTCTCTGACTTTAGACGTTCCCATGATCTTGTCCAGGTAATCGGCGTGGAATTTGAAATCTCCGGGGTAGATATCCATTATTGTTTTTATGATGTGAAGAGTCGCTTCAAAGGGTCTGTACCGGTTTCTGTCAAAGACATGGATTTGAGCTCCACCGCACATCTCTCCGCTGTACTTTGAGAAAGTTGGCGTGAACCAGGCTTCTCTGAAGCTGAGGCCAGGCAGGCGCAGCTCGTTGAGTTTTTTTGTGAGCTCATAACCGTCAATCCATGGCGCTCCGAAGATTTCAAAAGGCTTGGTTGTACCCCTCCCCTCAGAAACGTTTGTCCCTTCCCAAAGCACTTGTCCAGGATAAACGGTCGCGGTCTCCAGCGTTGGCATGTTGGGCGAAGGGATGACCCAGGGAAGGCGTGTCTCATCAAACCACATCTTTCTTTCCCATCCCTCCATAGGAATGACTCTTAATTTGGCTTTTTTCTTCAGAAATTTATCGTTGAAGAGCAAAGCCAGCTCTCCGACTGTCATTCCATGTCTCATGGGTATGGGATAGAGGCCAACAAACGAGCTGAATTCAGGATACTCCAATAGCGGACCTTCCATTTCAAGGCCGTTTATGGGATTTGGCCTGTCGAGGACAATAAAATCAATGCCATATTCAGCGCTCACTTCCATAGAGTAGGCCATGGTGGCGATATAAGTATAAACCCTTGTTCCCACATCCTGAATGTCGAAGATCAATGCCTCTATGCGCTCGACCATCGCCTTATCGGGAATTTTGCCGATTTTTTTGGTATCAAAAGAGCGCATATAGTCATCGATGTTCTTGAACATATCCGGCTCTAGTTTCTTGGATTGGCCATAAAGGCTGAAGACAGGGAGGCTGTATTTTTCATCGATATAAAAAGAAACATATTCACCGGCCTGGGCGTTGCCCCTGACTCCATGCTCGGGCCCATAGAGGGCGACAAGATTGATATCGGCGTTGCTGGAGAAGAGCTCGATCGTGCTCTGAAGCCGGCTGTCGACACCGGTCGGGTTCGTTATCAAGCCTGCCCTTTTCCCTTTAATGAGCGAGATGTGTTTTTCGAGGAAGACCTCCAATCCAGGTTTTATCCTCTTTTGTTCCTGCTGAGCAACATCAGTGCGCTCTTTTTGGCATGAGGAGAAAATGATTATGTTCGCTAAAAGCAGGATGAATAATGTTAATCGGGGCGATGACCGAATCCTGTGAAATATTTGATTTTCAGTTTCTCTCATCTTTTTCCTCAAATCAATTTCCCTTTGACTGATAATTTAGCCAACATCAATTAATTATACAACAAGAAGTCTTAAACTTCATGCAAATCGCACGAGGATTAAAGTGCGCTAGTGTTGTCAATTAAGCAGATCTCTATCTAGGCACAAGAATAAAACACTTAATGTAGTTTCAACCTGTGCCATAGATTTTGAACAAAGGGAAAATGCAAGAGAAGGCAAGACAAATAGAACAATAATCTTCGTCTTTTTTCAGCTTTAAAACCTGTAGCCCAGGCCAAACAAGCCGTGCAAGGCTGCATTCGGTAAGTAGGCATTACCGTCCTGAATAGGGACGATGGCATAGGAAGCGGTCAATTTTCCTTCCAGGGCAGCAAACAATCTTCCCCACAGAACGAATTTCTTCTCCATTCCAGCTTGAACAGTCAGACCTGAGATGTAAAATCCGTTCAATCCTTTCCCCCAGGGAAGCGTTTTTCCCCTGATTGTGGTTTCAGGATGGACTGCCACCAATCCTGCGCCAAACCTCCAGATGAACCCACGATGCAGCCAGGCCCGGTTTATGGTGATCAGGTTGTAGCCGTGTGAAACCTCAAAATGCTGGACTTCAGCCGGAGGGTTTGAGAGATAAATTTTATGATGAATAAGCTCAAATTCCCAGGCCTGATTCGCTCTCCACTTCGCTATGCGCCAGGCATAATAAGGAGATTCCTTAAAAGGTTTGGTCTGATATCTTGCGATGAGATAAATCCTGTCTTCACCCCATTGATGAATGCTCAGAGGTGCTGGTACGCTCCAAGCTGAGCCGAGGAAACCTTCAAGTGTCCAATGGTTTTCTGCAGCGGCTGGCAGTGCTGCCGCCAACGATATGACCAAGATAATAATCATCGAAACCTTTTTCATGCTGTCTCCTTTTTTAGATGAGATTGCCTTTTCACTTATAACTCAAATATCGAGAAAATGAAATATGGGGGATAATAAAGATGGATTAAAGCTTTTTAAATTTTCAGAAAGCTCAGAAATTTAATATAAAGATTTATCTTCTCTCTTTAGCCTTCGCCCCTCACTGAGCCTGAGTGTGTAATTCTTTTTTGCTATTGAGAGATCAAATCTTGGTCTTAAAGCGCGAACATAACTCCGACTGTGATTGATTTGTATTTTCCCAGGATATTATAGTCGGCATTGATGTTGAAGAGGAGCAATCGCAGGCTCAAGCCGAAAGTGAGGCGATTCTTGTTTTCTCCTGGTAATTCGAATTTTACTGGTATTTTCTGCTCGAAAAGAGTGCCCGCATCAAGAGTGAAATCATAAGCAAAAGTTATCTTCGAGCTTTCGCGCAGATATCCAGCGTAGGGAGTGATGTTGAGGATGCCAAGGCCAAGTTTCTTGCTTACGGTTATTCCATAGGCAGTGGTACTGGCTTCGAAAATGGGAGTCACCGTTTCTCCAGTTTCCCCGCCGGGATTTATTTTTAAACTCTGCGTAAAAAATCCAAGCGAGATATCCAAAGGGAGAGGAGTCGGGAAGAAAACACTAGGATTATGCTGAATGCCCCAGCCAAACCAGCTAAATTTTCCGATATCTTGGGTGATATCAGTGACTGGGAGTGAAATCTCGGGGAAATAACGGAACACGGCTCGAGTTCCCAAAATCGTTCCTATGCTGGCTTGAGGAGCCACAAACGGAAGGAAAGAAATATCTGCCAGAAATTCGCCCAGGCCAGCAATTCCATCAAGGATTATCACATCTGGACTGATTGTTACTGTGCGAGGCAATCCGCTGATAGGGTCTGTAAAAGTAACATTTGTTTGGCTGAAGTCGATCTGGAGGTAATCGTCAGACGCACCGATGATTGTCGCTCCGGATATTCCTACGGTAAAATCTCTGCTCATAATTTCTTGGACTAAAGCGGCTTGGACTTGTGGGGGCAAACCTAAGTTGGAATTGACGACCAATTGCGTTGCCTGTGCAGAATCGAAGCGGAAACTGCCGCTTGTAGAAAAATGTTTGTATTCAAGGTCTTTAGGAAAGAATGTTCCCATCCCGACCAGGCCGAATTCTAAATCCAGGCCGAAAACTTTTGAGCCGGGAGCTTTGTGGAACCAGCCGCCGTTCATATCAGAGCCAAAGGCGGTAACAACCGGTGAAACATACTTTGTCGCTGCATCTTTAGAGAGCCTCTTCAGAGTCTCTTCCAGGTCGCTGCCATTCTCCTGAGCAAATGCGGTTGAGATGATCGCCAACAGGAAAATAGTCATGGTGAGCATGGCTTTCCAGGAAAAAGAAGATAAAGATATTCTTTTCATTTTTTCCTCCTTTTTACCTCTTTTCATGAAAATCGTCGAATATATAAAATATATTTATTTTATTGTCAAGAAAAGTAAGATAATTTATTTATATAATTATCCATTTTATTTTATATTTTTGATTATCAATAGGCATAATAAAAAAGTAAATAACCCAGAGAGGTGATTTTAAGGGTGATTTTTTGTTCCCCCTTTTGAGCTATTAAATGATTCATTGAGCTTTCTCCTAGCCTTGACATTGCTTTGAAGTTCAATTAATTATAATTTAAGGGAGTGATGATAATTGAAGAAGTTGTGTTTAGTACTTGTTCTTGTTTTATTGTCCTGTTGTGAGGGGCCTTTCAGCCCGCTGCCCACCGTTGAAATGCTATTATCTTCTCCTGAACAGATTGAGATTGAGGGCCGGCAGTATGTCTTAGAAACCTATTTATGGCGCGACTTTATGCCTGTTTCTCCGCCTGATGGAAAACCTCTCATTGCCTTGATCTGGATTACTGCCGTTGATTTGTTGCCGTTTCCTGGTGCGCTTGACGCCGACCGGTTGTGGGTTGTTAATGATCAGCAATTTTGGGAGACAGAATTTTCTGATGAGGAGCGGCCAGCAGACCCAAATCGCAAACACCAGCTTGAAAAGATTGCCAGAGACGGTCCGAAATGGGGGCCGGGTATTTATGTCGATGTTGTAGTGAGAATTGTTTATTATAAGACCGCTGGTCATAAAAAAGAATATTTTCTCAAAGCTTCGCGACAATTGATTGGACGCACAGATTAAGGGAACTTCAGTTTATGAAATGGCTCCTCGGGCAGGACTCGAACCTGCAACCCTGTGGTTAACAGCCACGCGCTCTGCCGATTGAGCTACCGAGGAGCGAGGTGTCAATAATTTATCATGATTTGCTAGGAATATCAATGTCTTCCACTTGAGTTGGCCGACTCTGGAGATCTCAATGCGAGATAAACATAACTGGCTCTTAGCAAAGAAGATAGGATGAGATTTAGTACTCTCTGCCGCTTAAAAGCGATATCCAGCTTGCTTGATTTTTCTGCGGTAGTCCTCCCCCCCCATCTCGACAATCTTGCACATCTCATAGAGCCTTGACCTTAAGCGAACGCCAATCCTGTCAACCAACGTCTCTCCACCCTTTTTAAAGTAAGAATCCCTTGTATCTTCTTCCTCTTCCTTGCTATCAAGGTAATTAGATGTGAAGATGGTCAATTTCTTGTTGTTGTAGCGATTGTTGATAATGTAAAAAACCGTCTCTTCCACCCAGGCTGTCGTCCTCTTTGCTCCTAGTTCATCCAGGACAAGAACCTCACTCTCAAAGATTGGCTCCAGCAAGTCTGATTCCGTTAAGGACGAGTCAGGGGTATAAGTGCTTTGAATATTTTTTATCAATTCCCTGAAGTCACAAAAATAACAATGGGCGCCTTTTTTTTCGATCAGCTCCTGAAGGATGGCCACAGCCAGGTGAGTCTTTCCGACTCCGCACGGCCCGATGAAGAGAAGCCCGATATCCTGGACAGGATAATTTTTGATAAACTTTTTGGCAATTTTTAATGCGTCCTGGTGAGAGTCATTGTGAATTTCAAAATTTTTAAAAGTGCAATCCCTATATCTTCTGGGGATGCTCGCCTCCTCAATAAGGATCTGGGTTTTTCGCTCCTGAAAACATCCGCAACGCTTGGCGATAACTCTTGATTCGGATTTCTGAAGAATCCACCCAGTTCCTTGGCAATGAGGACAAATCTCAGCCATCAATTGAGATACCCTCTCAGTTGTTGAAGCTTATTGGAGTGAGCTAATTTTCTCATTGCTTTTCTCTCGATCTGCCTTATTCTTTCTCGAGTCAAATCAAGCTTGTCTCCAATTTCTTGAAGAGTCCGAGGCTGATCGTCATCCAATCCGAACCTCAATCTTAGCACAATTGCCTCTTTTTCATCCAATTCATCCAAAAGGGCTCTGATCTGCTGCTGGATTGAGTTTTTAACAATCTGGTATTCAACAGAAGGAGTGAGTTCATCTTTGACTCTATCTTCCACTTTCAGACTTTCATCGCCCAGCCTATCGCTGAGGGAAAATTCCTTTTTATCCAGCTCCTCAAGGTCCTCTACCTCGTCGGCAGTTATCTTCATTCTCACGGCGATTTCTTCCCTTGTTGGTTCTCTTCCCAGCTCAGTTTTAAGCTCAGCCTTTTTCCTCTTCATCTCTGATATTTTGTCAGACAGCCTTTGGGGAATGAAATAAGTGCGCGAGTAATGGGTCAGGGCGTGAATGATGGCCTGCCTGATCCACCAGACAGCATAGGATATAAACTTAACATTTCTCCTGGGATCAAAACGTTTAGCGGCTTCGATAAGGCCGAGATTGCCTTCATTGATCAAGTCGAATAGACTTAAGCCCATCCCTCTATATTTTTTTACATAGGAGACGACAAATTTGAGGTTGGCTTCTATTAATTTTCTGAGCGCATTCTTGTCGCCTTTTTTAATAAGCGCTCCCAGGGTTTTCTCCTCATCTTGAGAGAGGATCGGAAACTTGGATATCTGGCTGAGATAGGATCTCAAATTCTTTGAGTCAAAATAATCTGGGAAATCATCTCTCATTTATGCATATCCTCTTTCTCTATTTTGATGATCTTGGCCGGGCTGATACGAACCAATCCCTTTCTCTTAGCCTCAAATTCATGTTCTCTGCCTTCAAAAAATTCTTTTTTTATATACTCCAGCAACATGTTGACCTCTGCTTCAATCTGCGCTATTCTTTTTCTCATATTCAGAATCGCTTCTACGCCAGCCAGGTTGACTCCTAATTCCCGAGTCAAGTTGATGATGATCCTGAGTTGTTTCAAGTCTTCCTCAGTGTAGAGGCGAGTGTTTCCTTCGCTTCGAGACGGGGTTAGCAGTCCTTCTCTCTCATAAAGCCTGAGTGTTTGCGGATGAACATTAAACATCCTTGAAACGCTGCTTATGTGATAAAAATTTTTTGGTCCTTTCTTTTCCTTTTTATCTTTTTTATCCTTCATCTTAATAAGTCCCCATTTTTTCTCTTGGATTCTGGCCAGAAATTTTCTGTAGTTCCCTCATTAGCTCTCTGATTCTTTCGTCGTTAAACGGAGGAGGCTCGATCGAAACCTCGACATACTGATCGCCTCGGGCTTTTTTCCCTGGGAGAGGAGCACCTTTGTCCCTGAGCCTGAATTTTTGACCAGACTTTGTTCCAGGCGGAACCTTGATCATCGCCTTTCCGTAGAGAGTGGGGACATCAATTTTTGCTCCCAGGGTAGCCTCAGGAACTGTGATCGGGATCTTAACATAAATATTCGACCCTTCTCTTTTGAAGACAGGATGGGGATCGACTTCGATGGCGATAAGAAGATCGCCAGAAGGGCCTCCGTTTCTTCCTGCATTGCCCCTGCCTGGAATCCGGACTTTTGACCCGTTATCAACACCGCCCGGGATCCTGACACTTATCAGCTCAGTCTTCTGAACAAGGCCTGCCCCATAACAAGTCAAGCATTGCTGGCCTGATACTCTTCCCGTTCCTCCGCAAGCGGTACAGGTCGAGGTGAATCTCATAAACCCCTTTTGTGTGCTCGTGCGTCCGCTTCCTCCGCACAGCGGACAGGAGCGCTGTCCACCTGTTTGAACGAATCCAATTCCCTGACAGGTGGGGCAGGCGACCATCCGCGTCAGCTTGATTCTCGTCTTCAAACCATTGATAGCGTCCAAGAAGCCAACTTTCATGGTGTAGAGCAGATCCTCCCCTCTCTCTGCTCTGGGGCGTGTCTGCCGGGCGCCTGAGCCGAAGAGATTCTCGAAGATGTCTCTGAACGAGGAAGTCCCAAAATCAGAAAAGTCAAAGCCTTCAAAGCCAGAGGTATATGACTGGTATTCTCCTCCAGGGGGCCTGTCGCCTGCAAAGCCGAACTGGTCATACTGGCCTCTTTTTTTGGGGTCGCTCAAGACTGAATAGGCTTCCTGGATTTCTTTGAACTTTGATTCGGTTGTCTTGTCCCCAGGATTTAGGTCAGGATGGTATTTCCGGGCCAGCTTTCTATAGGCTTTTTTTATTTCGCTTAAAGTTGCCTTGTGGTCAACTCCTAATATTTGATAATAATCTTTGGCCATCCTTGAGCCTGTATCTGATAACTCTGACTGCAGGTTCGCAGTCTTCGCTTGGAGCTCAGTCTAGTTAGTTCTGCTTTTCTTCATCAACAACTTCAGCGTCGATAACTTCTTCTTCCTGAGTTTGGGAGGCTTGTTTTTCTCCTTTTTGACCTTCAGCTCCGGCCTGTTGGGCTTGCTGCTGAGTGGCTTGCTGGTACATCATCTCCGTCAATTTATGGGAAGCCCTGGTAAGCGACTCCATGGCTTGCCTTATCTGCTGGACGTTTTCGCTCTCGATGGCTTTTTTTGTGTTTTCGATCTCAGCCTGAACGCGGCTAGCCTCCTGGGCAGGAATCTTGTCTTTGTTTTCTCTTAGCAACTTTTCTAAGCTATAGACCAGCTGGTCAGCCTGGTTTTTGGCTTCGACAACCTCTCTCCTCTTTTTATCTTCTTCCGAATGAGCCTCTGCTTCTTTGACCATCCGCTCTATCTCTTTCTCATCGAGCCCGCTGTGCCCGGTAATGGTAATGGCCTGTTGTTTTCCTGTGCCCAAGTCCTTGGCTGAGACATGAAGGATGCCATTGGCGTCGATATCAAATGTGACTTCAATCTTGGGGATACCACGGGGGGCCGGTGGAATGCCATCCAGATGGAACCTGCCCAATGTCCTGTTGTTCGCAGCCATTTCTCTTTCGCCCTGCAGGACATGAATCTCAACGCTGTTCTGGTTATCAGCGGCTGTGGAGAATATTTCTGTTTTTCTGGTAGGAATTGTTGTGTTGCGGGCAATCATCTTGGTGAACACGCCGCCGAGGGTTTCAATGCCAAGAGTCAGAGGAGTCACATCCAGAAGGAGAATATCTCTGACTTCTCCACTCAAAACAGCTCCTTGGATTGCAGCTCCAGCAGCCACAACCTCATCAGGGTTGACTCCTTTATGAGGCTCTTTTTGAAATAGATTTCTGACTAGCTCCTGAACCTTGGGAATTCTTGTCGAACCTCCGACAAGAATAACCTCGTCGATGTCTTCAGGCTTCAGGCCAGCATCAGCCATGGCCTGTTTGCAGGGCGGGACGCTTCTCTGAATGAGGTCGTCCATCAGCTGTTCCAGCTTAGCCCTGGTGAGCTTCATTAAGAGGTGTTTTGGCCCTGAAGCGTCAGCGGTGATAAAGGGAAGGTTGATTTCAGCCTCCAGAGTTGTGGATAGCTCCATTTTTGCCTTTTCAGCTGCTTCTTTCAGTCTCTGCAAAGCCATCTTATCCTTGGAGAGGTCAATTCCAGACTCTTTTTTAAACTCTGCCACAAGCCAGTCCTGCACTCGCTGGTCTATGTCATCACCGCCCAGATGGGTGTCGCCGTTTGTGGCTTTGACCTCAACAACGCCCTCGCCGACCTCAAGGATGGAAATATCGAAGGTTCCTCCTCCAAAATCATAGACAGCAATGACCTCGTCTTTCTTCTTATCCATTCCATAAGCTAAAGCTGCTGCCGTAGGTTCGTTGATGATCCGTTCAACCTGCAGGCCAGCGATCACGCCAGCATCTTTGGTAGCCTTCCGCTGGCTGTCGTTGAAATAGGCAGGGACTGTGATCACAGCTTTTTCCACTTTTTCTCCCAGATAATCCTCTGCTGCTTTCTTTAACTTCTGAAGGATGAGGGCTGATATCTCAGGCGGGGAATATTTCTTACTCAAAACTTCAACTCTCACATCTCCATTCGGGGCTTTGGTGACCTTGAATGGGACCTGTTTGATCTCCTGGGTAACCTCGTCATACCTACGACCCATGAATCTTTTTATGGAGTAGACAGTGTTTTCTGGATTGGTGATGCGCTGTCTCTTGGCTACCTGACCGACAAGCCTTTCGCCTTTTTCAGTAAAGCCGACTACAGAAGGAGTTGTTCGTCCTCCCTCTTCATTGGCGATGATTACCGGCTGATCACCTTCGACTATAGATACAACAGAATTTGTTGTTCCAAGGTCGATGCCGATTGTTTTTGCCATTTCTTTCCTCCTATTTTAGTCAAAAGATAATATAAAATTTGAGTGTGGCTTTGTCAAGCTTTTATTTTTTATCAAGAAAGATTGAGCCTAATTTTGGAGGAAATTAGACTGCCAAAAAGCATCATTTTTTAAAAAAATGGCGATTTTTCGACAGGACTCTGCTTATCCTGATTCTATTTTAAGAATTCGCAGGCCTTTTTTGTAAGCCAAGATTTTCTTAAGCTGTCTATTTGCTGTCAGGGTCAATAATGAATCCTTCTTTCATCAGGAATTGAAGCTCTTCCCTGGATTTTTTTATTATCTCTTCAGCTCTCTTGAACCTCTCCTGGGCAGGTGCCTTAATCCGGGCTACGGCCTGCTCAATTCCCTTTGTTCCCACGGCAACAGCTTCCCTGGGGAACACCTCCCACTGGTCCATGTTAGGAATGATATAATCTTCACTTATGCCATGATCCTCAGCAACTTTAGCCAGCTCCTTTGCGGCTTCAATGCACATTTCGTCTGTTATTTTTGTTGCCCTTATATCCAGAGCTCCTCTGAAGATTCCTGGGAATCCGAGGGAGTTGTTGACCTGGTTGGGAAAATCCGAGCGGCCTGTAGCAATAATCTTTGCTCCAGCTTCCTTTGCTTCCCAAGGCCAGATTTCAGGGACAGGATTTGCCTCGGCAAAAACGATTGCATCCTTGGCCATGCTCTTGACCCATTCTTTCTTGATTACCCCAGGGCCAGGCTTTGAGGCAGAGATAACAACATCCGCTCCTTTCATCGCTTCCGGGATATCGCCCTTGATTCCTTTGGGATTTGTCGTCTCACAGAGCTGCCACTTTTCTTTGTATTTTGTCTGTAAAAGCTCCCTGTCTCCCCTATTTTTATGGAGTATTCCCTTGGAATCAACGGCAACAATGTTTTCAGGCTTGACACCATAAATGATGATCAACCGCGAAATGGCGATATTGGCTGCACCTGCTCCGATCATGGCTACCTTGATTTCCTTCATTTTCTTCCCGACAATCTTGACGGCATTGATTAATCCCGCAACTGTCACGCAGGCAGTCCCCTGTTGGTCGTCATGCCAGACCGGGATTTCCATCTCTCTTCTTAATGTGTCCAGAATATGAAAGCATTTGGGATGAGCGATATCTTCTAAGTTGATCCCGCCAAAAGTCGGCTGAAGCCATTTGACAGCTTGAATGATTTCTTCAGGCACTTTTGTATTAAGGCAGATGGGGAAGGCATCGACTCCGCCCAAGTACTTATAGAGCAGAGATTTTCCTTCCATGACTGGCAATCCTGCTTCAGGCCCGATATCGCCTAATCCCAGGACTCTTGACCCATCAGAGATTACAGCTACAAAATTCCACTTATTGGTCATCTCATAGACTTTTTCTTTATCTCCTTGGATTTCCCGGCAAGGAGCTGCGACACCAGGAGTGTACCAGATGGCAAAGTCATCGAAACTTCTGATTCGGCACTTGGGAATGACCTCAATTTTTCCCCTGTAGAATGGATGAAGACGCATAGCGTCTTTGGAAGGTTGTTGCGCTTTGGCTAGCAACTCCTCCACGGTGACTTGTTTCATTTTATGACTCCTTTTGATGATTGCTGTAAATTATTAATAAAATTTTTTGCTAAGAAAATTGGATTCTGCTCTTCTTGACGCAATTTAAAAAGGCATTACTTTAAGCCTTTTGCTTTTTAAAGTCAAGCTCACCGCCTGATCACCGCCTGATTTCCGACAAAGAAAAAGCCTGTTTTATCCTGCCTTGGTTCTGAATATTGCTCATCGGTCCCCTGCAATAATCCGTTATGCTTGAGTGCTAGTGATTCTGTCTCCTTGCTACCTATGGAGAAAACAGCGTTCGCTGTCTACTTCTCCAGGTCTCCGGGTTATGATCATGCTTAGATTCAACTCGTCAGCCTTGGCAATAACTTCCTGGTCTCTGATAGATCCTAGGGGGTAGATGATGGCTGTTATCCCATTTTTGGCTGCGAGCTCAACAACATCAGGAAAAGGCATAAAAGCATCAGAAGCCATGACACATCCCTCTGGCCCGTATCCTCGCCTTGCGTAGCGAATGGCCTCTTCTGCGGCGTCAATCCGGCTTCTCTGGCCTGAGCCAATGCCATGGACTTTATCTTCCCTGCCGATGACCACAGCGTTTGAGCGGGTAAAGCAGGCCACATTCCAGTTAAAAATTGCAGCTTCGATTTCGACCTGAGTTGGCTTTCTTCTGGAGACGATGTCAACGGCATCAGGCGCTGTGATTCTTGAATCAAACCTCTTTTGAATCAAAAGACCGCCGGCAACTCTTTTAAATTCTATTCCACTGTCTATGGCTTTGTCCTTAAGAAATGCACCCATTTTGACTAACCTCAGCGTTTGCCTTGTAGCCAGAATTTCAAGAGCCTCGGGTGAAAAATCCGGGGCATAGACAACTTCGAGATTTCTGCTTTTCTCGACCAGAAGTTCTGATAGCTCTCTGGTTATTTTGTAATTGAAAATATCAACGCTTCCAAAGTTGGAGAGGGAATCACAACCCCAGGCTTTTTCAAAAGTCTCCTCTGGAGAGTTTCCCATGGCAACACCGCTTGGGATTTCATGCTTCACCAAAACACAGATGAGTTTCTCTTTATAGA
>CAZJXZ010000023.1:15752-18792 GCA_964549955.1 uncultured Eubacteriales bacterium | reverse complement strand
GCGGGCCTAATCTTTTTTGGCTATGAAGCCATGTCCGTCTCTGGACTTCCCGTCTATTGCTCTTCCCGGATGAGCCGATTTTTGACTGAAAACGGCCCCTGGAGTCAGCTCGTCCGCTTAGAAAATATATCTCTCCGCACTCTCACAGTTGACGAAGAATTTTCTTTGTCAGCACAGGTTTCCTTCACTGCCTTTTCTGTCCCACACCGTGATGAATATTCCGACACCCTCGGGTTTATCATTGCCGGAAAAAAGAAAAGGCTCCTCTATATTCCGGACATCCAGAGCTGGGATGCCTGGAAAAGGCCGATTGTCGAAGTCGCAAAAAAAGTCGACATTGCTCTTCTCGATGGAACTTTCTTCAGCCCTGAAGAGCTTCCCGGACGCAATCTATCCCAGATAGGGCATCCTTTGATTCAATCCAGCTTGAAGATCCTTAAAGATGTAGCAGCAAAAGGAAAGACAGAAATCTGTTTTACCCATTTAAACCATACCAACTTAGCCCTTGACCCCGAGGGAGAAGCAAGAAAAGAAGTTGAAAGACAAGGCTTAAGGATAGCCTCGGAGGGGATGGAGTTTTATCTTTAAACTCTGACTTTTCTTCCAAGATATTTTTCAAAGAGTGAGCGGGACACAGCCCCCTCTCTCAGAATTCTGACTCGAGGCGATTTCAGGTCAAGAACAGTCGAGGCCAGGCCTCCTTTAGCCTTCCCGCCGTCAACGATGAGGGCAACCTTTCCGTAAAAAACCTCCATGAGCTTCTCAGGTCTTGTGATTTCTTTCTTGCCTGAAATGTTGGCACTGGTGGCTGTTATCGGAAAGCCCGCTTCGTTCATCAATTTTTGCAGCCATAATACGCCAGGCAGACGGATTCCTACAGAATTTTTCGGACCGAGAAGGATTCTTGGCAGCCGACCTGAAGCTTTCAAGACTAAGGTCAAAGGTCCTGGCCAGAACTCCTCTGCCAGCTCCCAGAAAAGGGATGGAATATCAGAGGCAATGCTCTGAACCATGTCCATGCTTGAGACCAGCAGCGGAAAAGGCTTGGACAGACTCCTCCTTTTCAAGCGATAGATTTTCTTTACGGCTTTTTCTGAAAAGCAACATGCGCCCAAGCCGTAGAAAGTGTCGGTGGGATAGGCGATGACGCCTTCCTCTTTCAAAACGTCGACAATCTCTTTTATCTTATCTGCCTCAATCCAATTCGGATCTATCTTTATGACCCGGGTTGCGATCGGCATACATTTATATTAAATAGTCTGGCGCGAAGAGTAAATACCAATCAATTTTCGCGGTCCTTGACTTCAGATGATATCTGATTTATAAAAATGGACTAAGAATAAACAAAGATTACCCTGAAGAGGACAATTGACCTTTTTTAGGCACAAGTAGAAATAAATACACTCCTTGATTCAATTTGGCATAAGTTTTGCATAAAACACATGAGAGGAGGATAAAAATGAAAAAAGCCATTGTTTTATCTTTGGGTTTATTTCTTTTTGCCCCGAGTCTTGTTTTCTCGAATACTTTGACCCTTAAGATCGGATTATTCTTTCCTACTTTTAAGAGCGACCTCTGGGAGACAGAGTTCGACCAGATGGACTTTAAGAAATCTGATTACTACAACACAAATTTCGGCTTTTCCTTCGACTACTTTGTCACTCGTCAATTGAGCCTTGTCCTGAGCATCGACTCCTACAGCAAGAATAAATCGGGATATTATAAAGGCTATGTTGGTTATTTGGCCGAGACCCTAGGTATGACCGACGATTTTGCTTTTCCATACATTCCAGACAAATTCGATGGAGATTACGACCCTAACCACAGTTTTAATGTTACTATCACTCCTATCCAGGCATCCTTGAAGCTCCTTCCTCTCGGAAGGAAAGGAAAGTTCATCCCCTATGTTGGGGGCGGCATCGGGGTTTATATCTGGAATATTAGGCTCCTGGGTGATATGATTGATTTCAACGATGAATATGTTTATACCGACCCTGAATTAGGTGATGTCCCCATCTATCCCATCAATCCGGGCGCGGATTATACAGATGTCAGAGAGAACAACAGATTCTCAATAGGCTACCATGCTCTTGGCGGAGTCATGATTCCTGTCGCTAACAGGACGACCCTCGAACTGGAATTCAAATACAACCTCATCAAGGGAGACCTCAAAAATTTCTTGGATTTTGAGCCCTTCGACCTCGGCGGATATCAGCTTTCTGTGGGTATAAATTACTGGTTCTGAGCTAATCTCAGCTTAAACCTAAAAAAAGCACGGCTATTTCTTTCGCAGCCTTTCCCCGATAAGCCGGGCAACTTTCTGTCCGGAAAGAAGCATGCCCCCAAAGATGGGACCCATTCTCGGGCCGCCAAAGACTGCATTGGCTGCCATGCCACAGACATAAAGATGAGAGAAGACCTCCTTGGTGTTGCTGACAATGGCCTTCTCGCCTTTTTCAGCCCACATCGGTTTCTCTCCCATCAGCTCTCCAGTCGAGGTTAAAAGCTTTCCGCCTGATTTCTGGCTGACGAGCTGAGCAATTTCAGCTGCATGGCCCGAGGCATCGACAACAAAAGAACTGCGCGCCGTGAGCGGGTCAACATGGAACCCGGCCTCCAGTGCCGAAGACCAGTTGATAACAACTCCCTGAATCTTTGTCTCATAAAGGAGGACATCCTCGACAGAAATGCAGTTAAAAACATGAGCTCCCTTCTTGACCGCTTGGCTGAGAAGGACTCCCAACGCTTCCAGCGAAGAAGCGAGATAATAATTTTCCTGGTAAAGGGCGGTGTTTATTCCCAACTCATCAAGAATAGGCTTAGCCTCCTCCTGGATGACGATCTTGTTGAACATCATCCCGCCGCCCGGCATTCCTCCGCCAGGCCTGAGGTTCCTTTCAAAAACAACGACCTTAAAACCTTCCTTGCTCAGAAAATAAGAGGCACAGAGTCCAGAGGGACCAGCGCCACAAATGATGACATCCGATTCCAGATTATCGAGAATCTCCTTGAAATAGCTTTCGATGATTGCTCTTGAAAT
>CAZJXZ010000023.1:0-15652 GCA_964549955.1 uncultured Eubacteriales bacterium | reverse complement strand
ATTCCAGATTATCGAGAATCTCCTTGAAATAGCTTTCGATGATTGCTCTTGAAATCACAACATCATCTAACATCTCCACCTCTTCAAAGATGAAATATTATAAGAAGGCATGATTTATTAGTCAATTGCCTGCATTGACTCATCTAAAATGTAACCGAGCGAGGATCGATTGAAGAAAATATGGGGAGAAGAAAATATGAGGACACATACCGAATTCGCTGTAAGAACATATTATACTTTCAGAGGATTGAGTTGAATTCGGTAATGGGTCCCCATATTTTATAGTTTTATCGCCATATTTTATTTTTCAATACCTGTCGTAAGAAACGATTTCATCTAGGCTCTTACGGCCTCGGGATGCAGGCCTTTCTGCAGGAAAGCCTAGGGGAGTAAGAGCCAGAACCTTTACTTCTTCTGGAATCTTCAAGATCGATTTGACCTCTTGCTCTTCAAAGGAGCCAATCCAGCAGGTCCCAAGGCCCTCTTCCTGGGCCTGGAGGATGAGATGCTCCAGGGCGATGGCCACATCCACCGGCCAGGATTTCATATAGCGTCCCATCCGGGCATAGCAGTTATCAGGAAAGCCGCAGGCGACGATGATCAGCGGAGCTCTGGCCATGAAAAACTGCCCGGCCGAGGCTCGGGCCAGCTCTTCTCTTAAAGCCTTATCCTTGACGACGATGAATTTCCAGGGCTGAAGGTTTTTACCTGAGGGAGCAAGACGGGCAGCTTCAAGCACCCGTAGCAGGGCTTGTTCAGGAATCGGGTCTTCAAGGTATTTTCTGATGCTCTGTCTTTTCTGGATAGCCTCTAGTATGCTCATCTTTCCTCCACACTTTGATTTTGCTCGCTTATTCTGTATTTATCGATAAGAGCTAAGAACTCTTTTGCTTCCTCTTTTTTTTCTCTTTTTTGGAAGCCTTTCGCCAGAATCCGGCATTTCTTCACTATCTCCTTCCTGACGAGCGCTTCCTGGTCGCTTGTCAAAGGAAGACGGAGCGCCTTCTCCAAAGCTTTGACCCTGAACCTATCCATTCCCCAATATTGTCTTGAAAGCTGGTCAGGATGCCCTCCTCGCTTGATAATCAGCGGCTTGGACAGAAAATAGACCGGATATCTTTGAGCCAAGCGAATTCCAAAATCATAGTCCTCACAAACCGGCAATTCTTCGTCAAATTTTCCTATCTCTTCAAAAACTTCCCTGCGAAACAGGGCTGAAGAAAGGCTGAGAAGGCAAAGAGACAAGACCTTATCAAAAATCCATTCAGAGTGTTTCTGATGCTTTTTCTTGGGATTGGCGAAAATCCCATTTCTTATCCATATTTCTTCAGTGCAGCAAACCCGGGCGTGGGGAAAGGCTTTCATAAAGCTCATCTGGCTGCTCAGCTTTTCTTTTTTCCAGAGGTCATCGGAATCAAGAAAGGCGATGAAGTCCCCTTGGGCAAGAGCAAGGCCCAAGTTGCGAGCAGCACTGACTCCCCTGTGCGCCTGGAATTGGTATTTCAGGGTATCGCCGAACGAGGCAACGATTTCTTTTGTGTTATCCACTGAGCCATCATCGATCACAAGGAGCTCCAAGGAAGATGCACGGTCCTTGAGGAAATAATCCTGGTCAAGAACAGATTGAATGGCTTCTGCTAAAAGTGCGGCACGATTGCAGGTGGGAATGATGACGCTGACCATCGAGCTTCTTTTAAGAATCCCTTGAGATTGTGGCATTTCCCCTTTTATCGAATGGAATCTTAAAATTTCCCCATACTGTCCTGACCTCGATCTCTCCTGAAAGACGGCAGGAAGCAGATGCCTGTTGGAGGATGTGGTAGACTTCTTTTCCAACATCAAAGAAATTAATAAGAAACTGAAGGGAAAAGACTTTTACTCCCCGGCTCTGGATATACTTATCGCCCGCGATCGTCCCCTCCCCGACTTTCTTCTCTCCCACGTAAAAAACATAGCTTATCTTGTCTACAAAAAGCTCGTAGGAGTTACCGTTGTTAAAGCTCAGCTCAAAATCGAAATCCGCTCCGCCGACGGTTAGGTCTTTCACCATGAGAGAATGGAGTTCGACCTCGGGCTTTTTGAAGATTGGAAATTCTGCGGAAAAGGCAAAAGGAAGGCGCTCCATCTCCTTTTTTTCATCGACAAAAGTCATTGTACCCGAGAAATAGCACTGGGCCTTATCCTCTTTTTCTATTCCGGTCACAGACTGGAAAAGATCGGCGTAGCTTATTTTCAGCGGAAAGGAAAGAAGAGTATCCTTCTTGGCCTCGACCTCAATCCTTTTCTCCAGAGAAGCGCTCAGCCGGAGGTATTCCTTCTGGTTGACCACGAAGCGATAATCATAGCCAGAAAGAAAGCAAGGCGAAGAAGAAGAATTGGATATGTTTAGAAAGAAAACAAGAGAAAGGCCGGAGGCGCTGAAATCTTTGATATCTGTTTCTTTAAGAGAAATTGTCAGCTCTTGTTTTTGATATGCAGAAACCGCGGCCAGTATAAAAAAGATTGTAAATCCGAGGGATATACCGATTTTTTTTATTATTTTCATATTCGTTGTCTTTAAAGAATACAATATCACCTCAAAGAGAACAAGTTAAGATGAAGGTACGGAAGCATCCGTAAGTCCGTGGTATGAAGAGGACGAGGCTTTTCACCATGGAAAAAAAGACACCTGCTTGAGGTAAAAATCGTTTGAACAAAAGGGATAGTGTTCTTATAATAATACGGAAAAAAGGCAGATGAGCCTCATTCGAAATTCTTGTGGAGGATTTCATGAAAAAATTCTTTATTCCCATTCTCTTTTGTGCTCTTCTCATCTTTCTTAACTTTGGCTTAATCTCTTGCGCTCAGAAAGAGAAAGTGGTTGAAAAACAGATGATCCAAATCTCGGATAAAGAGCTTCAGGAGAAAGATGTTGCGATTTATAAGACAAAAGAAGTTAAAGGAAAAAAGAGGACATACTTCTCTTTCGATTTTTCTCGGATTGAAAAGCCGGGCTCTCTTGAGGAGTTCAAACCTCTTTTCCATTTTCCTCCACTCCGCCAGGGAAACACCGGAACCTGCTGGTGCTTCTCGACGACTTCCTTTCTCGAATCCGAGATGAAGCGCATGGGAAAAAGCGAGGTGAAACTTTCGGAGATATATACAGTTTACTGGGAATTCGTTGAAAAGGCGCGCCGCTTCATCAGGGA
Organism: uncultured Eubacteriales bacterium; assembly: GCA_964549955.1. Lineage (GTDB taxonomy): Bacteria > Acidobacteriota > Aminicenantia > Aminicenantales > Aminicenantaceae > CAZGMN01. Next base: position 12,464 of record CAZJXZ010000023.1, on the reverse strand, counting down.
AAAGGGCAATTCTTACTTCCAACATGGGTCAGAACATAACGCAGTCACAGCCCGGATGAAGCAGTACGGCGCGGTGAGAGAATCCGACTATTCTGGACTCCTCCCTGGCCATAAAGAGCATGACCACGACAAGCTCTTCGGAGAAATCAACAATTACCTCCAATTCTGCAAAGTCAATGAATACTGGGATGAAGAAAAAGCCATCTCCTATGTGCAGAGTATCCTGAACAAATATCTGGGAAAGCCGCCAGAAACGATCGAGGTCGACGGCCAGACCATGACTCCTAAAGAATATCTCGAATCCGTCCTCAGGCTTCCCCTTGATGATTATCTCTGCTTCATCAGCTTCAAATATCTTCCATTTTACACCAAAGGGGAATACAAGGTTCCTGACAACTGGTGGCACAGCCAGGACTATAACAACGTTCCTCTCGATGAGTTCTATGAGGCCATTGTCAAGGCCCTCAAAAATGGCTATACCGTAGCTCTTGCCGGAGATGTCTCGGAGCCTGGGATGAGCGGTGAAGATGATATCGCCATCGTTCCCACTTTTGACCTTCCTGCCAAGCTTATCGACCAAGACAGCCGGGAATTCAGGTTCGAAAACCGCACCTCGACCGATGACCACGCCATTCATATCGTGGGCTACAAAGAATCAGGAGGCCATTCCTGGTTTCTGATTAAAGACTCGATGGGCAGCGCTTTCCAGGGCAAGTTTGAGGGCTATTATTTTTACAGGGATGACTACCTGAAGCTTAAGATGCTGGCCTTTATGGTCCATAAGGATGCCGTATCAGAGCTTCTCGAAAAATTCAAAAAATAAAGATAGAATGATGTGATGCGTGTTTTCGAGGCAGCCAGTTTGATCTATAAAAAACAGGTAATAAAAAAAGTACCATGAAAAAACTGCAGGCTAAATTCCCACAGAAGGAATTCTTCATCAGCCATTTCGGCCTGGAGGCTTATGCTGTCGGAGGCTACGTCCGCGACCTTCTCAGGGGAATTCCGTCCGAGGACGTCGATATCCTCATCATCCATCATGCTGTGGATGAGATCGTAAAGAAAATCAGTCCTTACGGAAGGGTCGACCTTGTCGGAAAAAGCTTTGGGGTCATCAAATTCACCATCAACGGAAAAACCTACGATATCGCCCTGCCGCGCAAAGATATATCAAAGCAAGCTCTGGTCAAAGGACACAGGGACTTTCTCATCTCCGCTGACCCGGACCTTCCGCTTGAAAAAGATTTGGAGAGGAGGGATTTCCGCTGCAACAGCATGGCCCTGAGGCTCGCCGATAATAAGCTCATCGACCCATTCCATGGCTCGAGTGACATTCAAGCCAAGATTATAAGGTTGACCAATCCTGCCGCCTTCCCCGAAGACCCTCTTCGGGTTCTCCGTGTGGCCCGTTTCGCCTCAGTCCTTGAATTCAGCGTCGACCCAGAAATCTACGAAACATCAAAAGGAATCGATTTGACCGGTCTGAGTGTGGAGAGAGTAAACGAGGAGCTGTTCAAGATCCTTCTCTTCTCCCCTTCTCCTTCGGTCGGCCTTGAGGAATTGTTCAAGCTCGGCGCCTTGCGCCAGCTCTTTCCTGAGCTCTACGGCCTGACTCTCTCCATCCAGGACGCCCTTTTCCATCCTGAGAAAGATGAATTCGGCCATCACACCGTCTGGCACCACACCAAGCTCGCTGTGGACCAGGCAAAAAGGCTGGCTGACCTTTTCCACGAGAATCAGGAGAAAAAACTCGCCCTGCTTCTTGCTGCTCTCTATCATGACCTTGGAAAACCTTCCACAGCTCATTGGGAATACAAGAGAGATAGGATGGTCATCACCAACAACGGCCACGATGTGCTCAGCGAAAAGATAGCCAAAAAAATATTCAATCGTTTTAAGATCTTCTCCTGGAACGGGTATAACTTGAGAAAGATGGTGCCCGCCCTCATCCGCTGCCATCACCGCGCCTCTGAGCTCTGGTCGAACCGCGAGGTCGTGACCAGAAAAGCCTTCAACCGCCTGGCCGCAGAGGTCAGCGGAGAGATCGAGCTTTTGATTTATCTTGACGCAGCTGATAGGGCAGGGAGGAGGCAAAGACCGGTCAAGGACCTGGACAGGGAAGGAAGATGGCTCCTTAAAAAATTCGCTCAGCTCAGAGTCAGCAAGGAGACGATCAAGCCCCTAATCATGGGCAGGGATTTGATAAAAATGGGAGTTGCTCCAGGACCGAGGATGGGAAAAATCCTCAAGAAATTGTACGAGCTTCAGCTCGACAGCGAATTTATGACAAAAAAGCAGGGGCTCGGGCTTGCCCAGAAAATCATCCGAAAAGGACAGAGATGAAAGTTCTGGTGACTGGCGGAGCCGGATACATCGGCTCCCACACCGTCAAAGAGCTCATCCAGCAAGGCTTTGAAGCCGTTGTCTTCGACAACTTTTCGACAGGAAGAGAAGAGCTACTTACAGGTGGCGAGGTTGTTCGCGGTGACCTCCTGGATAAAGAATCAGTAAAAAAAGCCTTCAGGTCGAAAGAGATCGAAGCCGTCCTTCATTTTGCTTCCCTCATCCAGGTCGGCGAGTCGTATCAGAATCCTCAAAAATACTACATCCACAACCTTAATAGCTCCTTGAACCTTCTGGAAGCCATGCTCGAAGCAAAAGTCAAGAACTTTATCTTCTCCTCGACTGCGGCCGTCTACGGCGTTCCCCAGCAGATTCCCATCCCTGAATCTCATCCCCTCCATCCTTTCAATCCTTACGGCCAGACAAAATACTTCATCGAGAAAATCCTCGAAGACTACGATAGAGCCTACGGGCTTCGATTCATCTCTCTGCGCTATTTCAATGCGGCTGGAGCTGACCTTGAGGGCAAGCTGGGTGAAATGCATGAGCCGGAAACTCATCTCATCCCCAACATCCTCCTCTCTCTTCTCGGAAAAAAGCCCGGCTTCGACCTTTTCGGGACAGACTACCCGACAGAAGACGGAACAGCGGTCAGAGACTACATCCACGTCACAGACCTGGCCAAAGCCCATGTCCTTGCCCTTAAAAAAATTCTTTCATCCTCAAAGAGTGATTTCATCAACCTGGGCACAAACAAAGGCTATTCAGTCTTAGAGGTCATAAAGAAAACAGAAGATATCACGGGGAAAAAAGTCCTGTTCACGAAAAAACCGAGAAGAGAAGGTGATGTGGCCGTGCTTCTCGCTTCCAAAGAAAAGGCAGAGCAAATTCTGGGCTGGAAGCTTCTCCATTCGAGCCTGGAAGAGATAATCGCCACAGCCTGGAAATGGCACAAGAAGCAATCCAAGTTTTAAAAATAACTCATCCTTCAAGATTAGAAAACAAAAAGATAATTCACCTCATGAATCACCTCAAGAGGCTATTTACATCTTCAGCCCTGCTCGGATATCGTAAATTCGATATTTTGGGCAGAAAGCCGGATCTTAAGAACTCGTTGACTCTAATAAAGTTAAATGATATAAATTTGCATTCCAGGAAGAAAATGAGAAAGTCTCGAAAGATTCTTAAAGTTGCCTTAATCATTTCTTTCATTTTTTTATGGAACTGCTCTTCTCAAAAATTATCAACCCCAATCCAGACTCAGCCTCCGGCTCCTGCTGAAAATGAGACCTCTAAACAGCCTGAAGCAAAAGTGCAAGCTCCTCCGCTTGAGGAGACAAAGGTTGAAGCCAATTCAGAAAATATTGCCAAAGATAACGAAGCGGAAAAAAATAGAAAAGACCCTCAGCTTATCCTCGAAGATGCTCTGTCAGCCTATCAAGATAGCCAGCCTGCTTGGGAAAAAGGAGATTTCGATTCCGCCCTGGCTGCCCTGGACGAGGCCTATCGCTTGATCCTCTCTCTCGACCTACCTCCAGATTCACCCCTCATCCAGGAAAAAAACGACCTCAGGCTCTTGGTCGCCCAAAGAATCCAAGAGATTTATGCCTCCCGGCTGAGAACAGTCGGCAATAATCATCAAACCATTCCTATTGTCGAGAATCAGTTTGTCTTGAGTGAGATTAGAAAATTTCAAAATGAAGAAAGAAGCTTTTTCGAGAAATCCTATAAATCCTCAGGGCGCTACCGGCCCATTATACTTGAAGAGTTGAGAAAGGCAGGACTTCCAGAGGAGCTGAGCTGGGTGCCTCTGATTGAGAGTGGATTCAACGTCAGGGCCTACTCCCGCGCTCGAGCCTTGGGTCTCTGGCAATTCATTGCTTCAACTGGACAACGTTATGGCTTGAAGAGAGACCGCTATATTGACGAAAGGATGGACCCGATAAAGTCGACACAAGCTGCCATCAAGTATCTTTCCGAACTCCATTCTTACTTCGGAGACTGGACGACCGCCCTCGCCTCCTACAACTGCGGAGAGTTTAAAGTTCAGAGAGTCATCAATTCTCAACATATCAATTATCTTGACAACTTCTGGGACCTCTACCAGATGCTCCCTTACGAGACGGCTCGTTTCGTCCCTCGTTTCACGGCTGCTCTCTTGATCATCAACAATCCAGAGAAATACGGCTTTAACCTCCCCGAGCCAGAGCCTGCCCTGGAATTCGAGGAAATCTCTATCAATCGTCCGGTCAGGCTCTCTTCTTTGGCCAAAGAAATTGGATTGGCAGAGGAGGAGCTTATCGCTCTCAATCCCGAGCTTCGCCAATATGCCACGCCCGATGAGGAATACCTCTTAAAAGTCCCGGCTGGCTACGGAGAAAAAACCTTGACGGCTTTGAATTCTTTGCCCCGCTGGATCCCTCCTGAGGCCAGCTACTTCATCCATTATGTCCAAAGAGGAGAGACTGTCTCCGCAATCGCCGAGCGCTACCACACATCTATCTCAGCCATTGCCCGCCTGAACAATTTGAATCATGTTCATCTCATCCGCAAAGGGCAGAAGCTTAAAATCCCGGCTCGAGGAGGAACAGGCTTCTCCTCACCTCTTATGGAGCTGGTCAAAGAAGGAGAAAACCTGGTTTACATCGTCAAACCAGGAGACTCTCTTTTCCAGATTGCCAGCACCTTCGGGACAACGCCCGAGACAATAAAAGAGAGCAATAATCTCAAAGAAGAAATTTTGAGTTCAGGGCAGAAGCTTGTGATTCGCTCTGGCAAACCCGAAGGAGCGATGGTCTATTCTGTCGAAGCAGGCGACACGCCTTTTTCCATCGCCCAAAAATTCGGGATGCAGCTCAGCACTCTGCTCAGCTTGAACGGGCTTAAACAGCGCTCAAAAATCTATCCCGGCCAAGAGCTCTGGGTCATTCCCAAAAAATAATCCTATCTCTTCGCCTTGGCCTCTCTGAGCTTTTCCCTATTTTCTTATTATCAATCAATGAAAAAATTATATTGATAAATAGGACCTTCCCCTGATTTTAAGAAAGGAATGTATCTCCCTCGCTACTGCATGACAAGGGTCGTATAGACGAAAGAGGTTTCTCCTGTCGAAGAATCCTGGGCCAGGATATAGAGAACATATTCTCCGGGCTGCAGCTCGCCAAGCTCCAATCCCAGGGATTGAACCTGAAAGCCTTCCTTTGACATCCTCTCCAACTCTGAACAGACGACAGGTATATTCTGTCTGGAAGATAAATTGACGAGATGAGCTTTAAAAATAATATCTGCCTGGGAAAGGACTGCCTGCCTAAAAGGTATCAAAGCTGAAATCTTAAAGGTGCCCTTCGGAAGCAGACCGATCAGAGGCGTGAACTGCCGGGAATCAAAAGAATAGACATCGTTCCATATTTGACGGCTCTTCTTTTCCTGCATCTGTTCGCCAAGATAAACAGACCCAGATTCAGGCACAAGTAGCAAAGGCTGACCAAGGGTGAGGTTCCTCTCCGATGGCCTGGCAACAGAGGCGTAGGCCCTGGCCACAGCAGCCTCTCCTGTTTCCAAATCCCTAACGACAAGGCGGCATTTGTAACGGCCGGGCCAGAGCGAGGCTCCAGGCAAACAGACAATGTTTTTTCCACGGAATTCGGAGATGTCAAATTCCATTCCATCAATCTTGACCAGGTTTTCCTGTTCATCGAAAATCAGGCTGACCACTTCAGCCGTTTTTCCGCTAAATCTCTCCAAGATCGCAGCCGGAATCTCGGTCAATAAGAATAAATGAGGGCCACCGCTCACAGAAAACAACAAAGGCGACATGAACAACGATTGCGGAGCCTGGAAGAGGGGCTTGTCATTGAGCGCCAAATCCATAAGATGAAGCTTTTTTTCAAGACTCGAATATTCCCGGAAGGGCTTGGGATTGAAATACCCGGCCTGACTATGGACCTGGCATCCCTTTCTCCGCACATCAACTTTAATGGCGTGATACCGTCCGTCCCATTTTTCGTCGATGTAATAGCCGAGGATATAATACGAGCCGGTCAAATCCTGGAGCTTCTGGATGTGTTTTTGGTACTCATCGATGTTTCCGAAGTACTTGCCGCCAGTGGCGCCGGAAAGCCTGCGCAGAGAACCCTCGCCGCTTGTCCTCACATCCCTGTAATAGATCGTATCTACGCGGGCATCAAATCCAACCGTGCGGTCTCCAGACACGAAAGTCTCAATATCGTCGCGGAAAACGTTGACATCCTTCTCCCTGGTGTCAAAAGAAAAAACGATGCAGTTTGATGAGCTAAACTCTTTTAACAGCTCCTCGCTCTTGGTACGCAGGCGATAATCTCCAAAATCAAGGTTTGCTATCCCCACAGGCTGCCCTGTCCCTTGAATAAGGGAGGTCGGAACTCCCGATGAAAAAAGGATGACGTTTTTTTGACCCGGGATATAGCGCATCGCTTTGGCCAGCTCAGTCATCTTGGTCAGGAAGTTCAGAGCCTGGTTCTTGGAAGCCATCCGCTCACGCTCTTGCACACTTCTAAGTTTCCAATGGTCTGCTTCAGAGGTTTGAAATACCTCATCCCCTTCTACTCTTCCCTTTTGGTATTCTATATCCCGATTTTTCCAATACTGCTCCTCGATCTCAAAGGCCCTCCCTCCTACCTGTCCCTTATCCACGGCGTCCACCACTTCCCGAACCTTCTTATGGTCTGTGGTCAAATACTCATGGAGGGTCAGGCTTCTTAAGGCCGAATAAGAAAGAACGGCCACTTCGTCTGTCGGCAGAAGCTGGGTATCGATGAAGTGCAGGGACGCTTTCTTGGCTTTAATGACCCCGATGAAGCTGTTGTAGGCAAAATCGAAGATGAGAAAAAACTTGCGGTTCATCTGTTCGGCCCGTGGCAGAGGCGTCGGCGCGATCGTTTCAACCGGAGGAGCTATGGGGCGGAGGGCCTGTTCAGAAATGATATACTTTTCTAGATCGGTGACTTCCTGTAAAACGCCGTTATCGTAAAGGATAAAATCAGATTTCGAAAGGTCAACAACCGGCTTTCCGTTTTTATCTGTGACATAAACCTGGACCAATTTCAGGGTGACAGCGACTTCGTGCTGCAGGCCTTTCTGATTCTTGCCAGCCTGATAAGAATCTGAAAGAAATCCTTTCCAGCCAAGAGAGAGGCTCACGGCCAGGCAAAGGAGGAACCATTTCCCCTTTTTTACATGGATAGCTGAATTCTTCCCCATAGCTATCTCTATCCTCTTAATGAATTAATTTTATATCTCATCCAGGCAAAAGGCAACGCCCGACAGTTTTTTCTTTTCAGCCGATGAATTCTCTTTCGGCGACCTTAACAAGCCATGATTGAAAAGGAACACAGCCGTCACTTATAGCCAATTTCATGGTAAAGATAGAGGACCTTCTCAGCTTGGCCATTTTTAAATCCTCTTCGATTCTCTTCTGAAAATATATAATTTCAACGAATTTCATTTATTGCTCTTTGTTTTTAAATTCAAGCAATATTCATGCCAAAATTACTACTAAAAATGAGGTTTATTTGGCATTTTTTCCTCTCATGGCCCGCTATTGATGTAAATAATTTTCCTGGCCTGTAAATAATTTTAAACTTTGCATCTTTTCTCGCACTAGCTTTTCTTTGCTGTTACTTTATCATTTTTACAATGAAAACAAGCCTATTTCTTCGCCTGCTTTTTTGCCTTTTCTTGGCTAAAAGTGTTATACTAAGCAAAAAATCATTGGCATTAAAAATGAACAAGAAAATTAAATCAATACTGAATCAATTCAGAGAAAGAGTCTTTTCAGAATTTTCGAACCAAATCATAAGCATAGTCGTCTTCGGCTCTTATGCAAGAGGTGAAGAAAGGCCAGATTCTGACCTCGACATTCTTGTCGTTGTCAGAGAAAAGTCAAAATCTTTAGAAAAAAAATCAGCGATATTTCTTATGAAATTATGTGGGAGCTGAACTTTTCTCCCCTTATTTCAATTGATGCTTTAGAAGAAGATTATTTTAACAATTTAAGAAAACTTGGGAGCTCTTTTTACAGAAAAATCCAAAATGAAAGTATTTCTCTGTGACTGAAGAAGTAAAGCGGTATCTGGAAAAAGCTCAAAAATCTTTGAAAGTGGCCTCGGCGCTGCAGGCTAAAGGCTATTATGAGGATTCATGCTCAAAGTCTTATTATGTTATGTTTTATGCAACTCAAGCATTACTTAAGAGTAGTGGAATAGATGTCGTCAAGCATTCTGCAGTGGTCGCAAAACTAGGAGAACATTTTATAAAAACCGGGAAAATTGACTCTCGCTTCCACCGCTATATCATAGATGCAAAACGGAAAAGAGAGATAGCAGATTATGATGTTTTTCTAAGAATTGGTCGTGATACTGCAGAAGAAAGAGTTAAGTGGGCAAAAGATTTTCTGTCATAGATAAAAAGGTTACTAAAAAATTTAAGTTAAAAACCATTAACTTTAAAAAAAATTTGCTGCATTAAGCATGGGAACCCAAAAGATTAAATACGTTTCATCAAATCGTGAAATATAGTAAATCGTTACGCCTATCTCTTCGCCTTGGCCTCTTTGAGCTTTTCCTTCAAAGGCTTCTTCTTCTCTTTCTTCTTGAACTCGGTGCCGATAAGTTCAAGCAGAGCCATATCCGCTCCGTCCCCCCGCCTCGGCCCAATCTTCACAATTCTCGTATACCCCCCAGGCCTTTCGCTGAAACGAGGACCGAGCTCGGCAAAAAGCTTCTTCAAGACAACCTTCCTGAAGATAAACCTTTCCGCCCGACGCCGGGCATGGAGCGTATCCCTCTTGCCCAGGGTAATCATCTTCTCAGCCAGAGGCCGGGCTGCCTTGGCCTTGGCCAAAGATGTCCTTATCCGCTCCTTCTCCAGAAAAGAAGTCACAAGATTGCGCAGCAGTGCCCGCCTGTGGGCCGTGTCCCGCCTCAGCTTTTTTCCCTTGACGCGGTGTCTCATGAATCAGTCGCTCCTTCAGCCCCTTTCTTCTTCAACTCTTCCAGTCTTTCCAGCAGCTTGGGATGAAGCTCCAGATTGAGCCCCAGGCTAAGCCCAGCCAGGGTCTCCTTGATCTCACTCAAAGATTTTCGGCCAAAATTTTTCGTTTTCAAGAGCTCATCCTCGGTTTTTTGAACTAATTCATAGATCTTCTGTATCCCGGCTGACCTGAGGCAGTTCGAGGACCTGACCGAAAGCTCAAGATGCTCTATGGACTTCGCCAGCAGGTCGATCTGGGAGAAATAGGGAATCTCTTTCTTGGCAACAACCTGCTCCTTCTCAACGACTTCATCGACGACCTTGAGAAAGATGACGAGATGGTCTCGCAAAATCTTGGCCGCCTGGGCCAGGGCATCCGGAGGAGAGATGGCGCCTGTTGTCCAGACCTCCAGGTTTAGTTTCTCATAGTCGATTCTTTTGCCGACCCTTGCCGGCTCGACCCTGTAGTTCACCCTCTTGACCGGAGAATGCGAAGAGTCGAGGGGAATGTAATCCACGCTCAGTTTTTCATCGAAATTCTGTTCAGCAGGAATGTATCCTCTGTTATTCTTGACAATCATCTCGATATCCAATTTCCCATCCTTGTCCAGAGAGGCAATATGAATGTCTTTATCGAGGATCTCGATGTCAGAGTCAAAAACAATATCCGCTGCCTTGGCTTCGGCCGGGCCTTTTTTCTTCAGTGTCATGACCTTCGGCTCATTCCCCTTGAGCTTTAAGGGAATGCCTTTCAGGTTGAGGATGATATCTGTCACATCCTCCACAACCCCCGGAATACTCGAGAACTCATGGAGGACATCCTGAATCCGGACTGCGGTGATCGCAGCTCCTGTAACCGAAGAAATCAGAATCCTGCGCAGGGCATTTCCTATGGTGATACCATAGCCTCGCTCAAAAGGCTGAGCAGAAAAGTAGCCATACTTGTCTGTTAGGCTCTCATAATCACATTCGAGATACTTCGGTCTTTGGAAACCTGTTTCAATCATGTCTCCTCCTTAAAGCCATTCTTTGTTGCCAGAAAATAGATCCTTACTTCGAATAGAGCTCAACAATCATGTGCTCCTCAACAGGGAAAGTGACATCCTCACGAGTTGGAAAAGAAAGAATTTTCGCCTGTCTCTTTTCATGGTCGACTTCTATCCATGCTGGGACTGTCTTATCCTTGTTTGAATCGACAATGGCCCGTAGCGTTTCATTCGACGCCGACTTATTCTTGAAAGAGATGACATCATTTTTATCGACAATAAAAGAGGGAACGGTCACCTTCTTTTCATTGACTTGGAAATGGCCATGAGTGATGAGCTGGCGAGCGTGGGCTCGAGAATGCGAAAATCCGATGATAAAAACAACATTATCCAGTCTTCTCTCCAGCATGGCCAGCAGGGTTTCTCCGGTGATGCCTCTTATCCTCTCAGCCCGGCGGAAGAACAAGCGAAATTGCCTTTCGGACATCTCGTAGTATCTTTTGAGCTTCTGCTTTTCTCTGAGCTGGAGACCATATCCCAGGATTCTTCTCCTTGCCCTTCCATGCTCTCCTGGAGGATAGAGCCTGCGCTCGACAGGGCATTTCTCAGTCAAACACTTGCTTCCCTTAAGAAAAAGCTTTGTTCTCTCACTCCGGCAGAGGCGACAAAGAGGTTCTCTGTATCTCGACATCTTTTTCTCCTTCTCTAAGACCTAAACCCTTCTTCTTCTCCGAACACGACACCCGTTATGGGGAATCGGAGTAATGTCCCTGATCGACTTTATCTCCAGGCCTTCAACCTGAAGAGCTCTGATCGCTGACTCTCGGCCAGCACCAGGGCCCGAAACCTTGACATCCACATACCTAACGCCCAGCTCTCTGGCTTTGGCTGAAGCATCCTTGGCTGCTAACTGGGCTGCAAAAGGCGTTCCTTTCCTCGCACCTTTAAATCCTGCCGTTCCAGCGCTGGCCCAGCAGACCGTGTTTCCTTGATGGTCGGTGATGGTGATGATCGTATTGTTGAAGGTGGACTGGACATAGGCCACGCCGAATCCTATTTCTTTCCTGACCTTCTTTTTCTTAGCCTTGCTTCTTCCTTTTGGCGGCATTTGAAACTCCTTACTCTTCAGCTTTAAGCTTCTTTATCGTATGGCCGCGAGGGCCTTTTCTCGTCCTGGCGTTTGTTCTCGTCCTCTGTCCTCGGACCGGCAATTTCTTCTTGTGCCTCATCCCCCGATAACAGCCGATATCAATCAGTCTCTTGATGTTGGTCGTAATCTCTTTTCTCAGGTCACCTTCGATTTTCTCTCCAGTCTCGATGATCTGCCGGATACGACTAACCTCATCCTCGGTTAAGTTCTTGACCTTCTTGTCCTTGTCAATCTTGGCTTCCTGGAGGATTTTATTAGACTTGGAACGTCCGATGCCAAAAATGTAGGTCAATCCAATCTCAATCCTTTTTTCCGGTGGGAGAGTGATCCCTGCTATTCTCGCCATATTAACCTCACCTAACCTTGTCTTTGTTTATGCCTCGGGTTAGAGCAGATGACATAGAGCACTCCCTTTCTTCTGACGATTCGACAATTTCTGCAAATTTTCTTCACCGAAGCTCTGACTTTCATTTTTCTTTCCTTTATTTAAAACGATAAGTTATTCTCCCTTTGGTTAAATCATAAGGAGAAAGCTCGACAAGAACTTTATCTCCGGGGAGGATGCGGATGAAATGCTTTCGCATTTTCCCGGATATATGGGCCAGAATTCTATGCTTGTTGGCCAATTCCACTCGAAACATGGCATTGGGCAGAGTCTCGATCACAGTCCCTTCTGTCTCAAAAACATCCTGTTTAGGCATATTGGTTATCCTTTAGACAAAGCGGGCTCTTTTCCTCTTCCTCGGGCGAGCTCAAAATCAGAGGGCCGTTCTCAGTCATGGCCACAGTATGCTCGAAATGAGCAGCTAGGCTCCTGTCCTTGGTGACAGCCGTCCAGCTGTCATCGAGAATCTCCACATTCCAATCGCCCATGGCTATCATCGGCTCTATGGCTAAGACCATGCCCGGTTTTATTTTTGGTCCTCGCCCCGGCAAGCCAAAATTGGGAATTTGAGGCTCCTCATGAAGGGAAAGCC